>JAQGJY010000188.1 GCA_028290325.1 Tardiphaga sp. | reverse complement strand
GGCGGCCTGATCCGGATTTTCGTAACTTGAAATGGTACGGAAACGGATCGCTTCGGCAAGGCGTTTCGCGACAGCGTCGTGATCGACCGCCACGCGCGGAATCGCGGTGACGGCGATCTGTTTCGATCCGGTCGTGAACGTGTTGAACGCCAGCGTTGCGGCCAGCGCCATCAGCGCGATCAGGACGACCAGTGCGGCGAGCTTGAGTTTGCGCATGGCGCCGCGGTCCTCTTCATGTCAGCAGGTTGGCGTCAGCCTGAGTCCAGCGGCGCGACTGCGTCGTTGGATCTGTCGCGTAAGGATATGCGGCGAGCGCGGCCCGCCTTCGCGGGCGTCAGCCAGAACGCGCGCGGCTCTGGAAGAGGAAATTTCGCAGCTTAAGCCTTCGTCTTCGCCTTCTCGCGCGCGATGCCTTCTTCGATCAGCTTGTGCGCGTCGGCGGCATCGCCCCAGCGCACCACCTTGACCCATTTGCCGGGCTCCAGATCCTTGTAGTGCTCGAAGAAATGCTGGATCTGCTGCAACGTGATCTCCGGCAGATCGCTGTAGTTCTTCACCTTGTCATAACGCTGCGTCAGCTTGGACGACGGCACCGCGATGATCTTCTCGTCGAGGCCGGCTTCGTCTTCCATCAGCAGCACGCCGACCGGGCGCACGCTCATCACCGCGCCGGGCACGATCGCGCGGGTGTTGGCCACCAGCACGTCGCAGGGATCGCCGTCACCCGACAGCGTGTGCGGAATGAAGCCGTAATTGCCGGGATAACGCATTGACGTATAAAGAAAGCGATCGACGACCAGCGTGCCGGCGTCCTTGTCCATTTCGTATTTGATCGGCTCGCCCCCGACCGGAACCTCGATGATGACATTGACCTCGTGCGGCGGATTCTTGCCGAGGGAAATGGCGTCGATGCGCATGCGAAAACTCCGGGACTATGAGCCAGACCGTGCCGCGCGCGACACCGGCTGTGACATTTATGGCAAATGCTCTAGCCCGGAATCGCGTGACCGCAAAGCGCCGATGGCGGCGCGATCAGTTCGGCCAGGCGAACGCGACCTTGTCGAGCGACTTCGGCCCGAACGTCTCGGACGAGCGCGCGACCATGCGGCCGCCGAGCGCGCGGTAGAATTCGGTCGCCGACTGATTGTCCGACAGCGCCCAGATCACCATGCTCTTGAGCCCGCTCTGGCCCAGATCGCGGCGGGCGGCGGTGAACAGACGGCGGCCGAAGCCGAGCCCCTGAAACTCGGGCCGCAGATACAGCTCGTAGATTTCGCCTTCGAACTGAAGGCTGCGGGCGCGGTTGCGGCCGTAATTGGCGTAGCCCGCGACCTTGTCGCCGAACACCAGCACGCTGACGCGGCTGCCTTTGCGGATCGCCGAATCCCACCATTGCGGGCCGCGACGATTGATGAGTTTTTCCAGTTCGGCGCCGGGGATCAGACCCTGATAGGCCGAACGCCAGGCGTCGTCATGGGTGGATGCAATTGCGGATGCATCCGCGGCTTTCGCCGGCCGAACCTCGATCAGGGTGGTGCTCATGGAGTGATCAAAGCAAGTCAGCGGCCCCGCATCAAGGTCCATCGTTAATTATGGGTTAACGTGTGGACTTCCGGCATCACTGGCTGTGGACACTGTACCGAAAGAGGACAACGGGAGCGCGATTGATCGGCCACGATGCGAGCCGGCGTGTCCGCGCGCGGGAACCGGCACCCGGCGGCGGCGAAGATTTATAACGACGTCGGCGCTGACCGGGTCACCCGGACAAGCCTGGTGATGACGGCGGCACGCGTTTCATGAGCCTCGCGCGGTCTTGGTCATGAGCTCTCGCGCCGCCCGCTCGCCGCTGTCGCGCGCGCCGTGCGCGGTCGAGAAGAAATGCGGCGAGGTGGCTTCGCCGGCAAAGAACAGACGTCCATCGACCGGCGCGGCGAGCACCGCGCGCTTGTCGGCGTGGCCCGGCAAAGCATGCGAATAGGAGCCGCGCGCCAACGGATCATGGGCCCAGCGCGATTCGGCGAGCGGCTTCAGCTTCCTGCGATAGTCCGAGCCCAATAGCGCGACGATTTCGTCGATGCTCTGCGCCGCCAGCGCGCCGTCGCCGGCATCTTCGAGCTCGCGCGCGAACCGTCCGCCGAAAAATCCCTCGATGCAGGGCTGGCCGAACGGTCGCAGATGATAGCTGCCCATTTTCGTCCGCATCGTCGCGCCGCGCAGATTGCCGTCGCTTGGCAGCGCCTCGGGCTCGTCGAGCGCGAGCATCACCTTGTCGGCGAGGCCGAGCGGCAAATGGCGCGCGGCATCGACCTTGTCAGGCAGCGGCGGATGGAAACGAATCGCCTCGTCGGCGATCAGATTGGTCGGCACGGTGACGATGACCTGCGCGGCGACGAGCGTGCCGCGATTCGTTGCGATGCTGAGCCGCGGCCCTGAATGGTCGATCCGCGTCACTTGCGTGGTCAAGGCAAGAGGTACGGGCGCCGCGTAAGCCGCGATCAGCGCGCCGTAGCC
>JAQGJY010000146.1 GCA_028290325.1 Tardiphaga sp. | reverse complement strand
CCGCCTCGGTGATGGCGTCGCCGGTGAGCGCGTGAATGGTAATGCCATTCGCCAACGCGTCGCGGCGCTCGCGCTTGATCGCCTTGCGATGCCGCGAGTTCAGCGTGGCGAGGAAATCGTCGAAGCTTTTGTAGCCGGCATTGTGCCAGTGGAACTGCTGGTCGGTGCGTTGCAGAAATCCCTGCGCGGCGAGGCTTTGCCACTCGTCCTCGCGCGCGAAGGTGACGTGCACGGAGGACGCCTCGGTGGCGCTGCACAGGCCCATCAGACCGCGCCCGAGCGCGGTGCGGATCAGATCGTGATCGCCGCCGTCGCGGATTAGCAGACGGGGACCGGTGGCCGGCGTGAACGGCACCGCGGCTTGCAGCTTGGGATAATAGTTGCCGCCGGCGCGCTCATAGGCATCGGCCCAACCGCGATCGAACACGTACTCGCCTTGCGAATGTGATTTCAGATAGCACGGCACGATGCCGAGGATGGTGTCGCCCTGCCGGGCGATCAGGTGGCGCGGTCCCCAGCCGGTGCGCGGGCAGGCCGATTTGGACTCCTCGAGGGCGACGAAAAAGGCATGCGAGACGAACGGATTATAGGACGCGCCGGGATTGGCGCAGGCGTCCCATTCGACGGCCTCGATCTGGTTGGCGGCGGCAACGGCTTCCAGCGTGATATCGGCGGATGTCATCAAAACCCTGACGGCGGCGCGGCAGGGCCGTCGCGCGACTGAATATTCGAGAAACATCGTGCGTTTCGTCGCACGTTTCAAGGGCCGGGCGCTGCTGAAATCAGGCTGCCAGCCGGATCATAATCGGCGATCCGCCGAGCATGATCCAAGCAATCCTCGACGACGGTCATGACTGCTCGTCGCAATGACCAACCCGACCGTTACGGCCGAAACCCCTCGAACGTCATCTGATCGGCATAGCGTTCGGACAGCGCGCGCTGCGCCTCGGTCCTGATGGTCCATGTGATCAGCGCGCAACCGGCGCGCTTCGCGGCCAGCGCGTCGTCGCTCGGCAGATCGTTGACGTTGTAGCTGACGAAATGCGGCTGCGTGTTTGGCAGGTGACGCAAGGCGATCATCTCATGGCGCTGCGCCGGTGTCAGCATCGGCCATTCGGATTCGTCATAGCGGCTTTCGGCGATGATGCCGCGCACCATAGCCGGCATGATCTCGCGCGCGGCGAGCACCTTGTCGGGGTCGAACGACATCACCGCGACCGGCCCGCGATAGGCGGTCAGCACTGTCGCGACGCGATCGACGATGGCGCGATTGCCGTCGAAACCGCTTTTCAGTTCGACGACCAGCGGCACGCGGCCATCGACCAGATCGCACAACTCGCCGAGCGTCATCATGCGCTCGGCGGTATCCCTGAAGGCGACCTGCTTCAGCGCGGCCGATGTCAAAGTGATCAGCGCGCTGTCGCCCTCATTCAGGCGACCGAGCGCATCGTCATGGTGCACCATCGCCTCGCCATCGGCGGTGAGCTGCACATCGGTCTCGATCGCGTAACTCGCCGCGATCGCGGCGCGCATCGCGCCCGGCATGTTCTCGACGATGCCGGCCGCGCGATCGTGCAGACCACGATGCGCGATCGGCCGGGCCGTCAGCCAGGCGGGGGCGCGGGTCATCGCGCTCAGGCGACCTCGAAGATGCCTTCGACCTCGACCGCCGCGTCCGACGGCAACGACGCGACGCCCACCGTGGTGCGGGCATGGCGGCCCTTGTCGCCAAACGCGGCGACCATCAGGTCGGACGCCCCGTTCAGCACCTTCGGGCCATCGACGAAATCAGGCGCCGAATTGACGAAGCCACCGAGGCGCACCACCCGCACGACCTTGTCGAGATCGCCGAGCGCGGCCTTGATCTGCGCCAGCAGGTTGATCCCGCACATGCGCGCGGCGGCGTTGCCCTGTTCGATGGTGACGCCGGCGCCGAGCTTGCCCTTGGCGATCAGCTTGCCGTCGGGATCGACGCAGACCTGACCGGAGACGAACAGAAGATTGCCGGTGCGGACAAAGCCGACGTAATTCGCGACCGGGCTGGCGGGCTCATGCAACGTGATGCCCTGGGCGTTGAGTTTCTGTTCGATCGTTCCTGCCATGATGGCCCCCGTCTGATTGGTGATGCCGGCGTCCTCACCGGAAGAAGAATCTGTGTCGCCCATCATGCCGCGACTTGCAAGCCGGCGATGACCGGCGTCAGGCGCCGCATTCGCCGTCGGAGTGCCGGCAATGCGCCACCTCGATGGTGACATGACTCAACGACCGCAGCCCCGCGAGGCGCGCTTTGTAGAACGCCGCCGGTTGCGGGTCGTCGGTGACGATGGTGACGATCGCGGACTGATGGCCGGGGCCGATCTGCCAGACGTGGAGATCGCTGACGCGGTCGCCCGCGATCTCCAGACGCTTGCGAATGGCGGAAGCCTGGTCGCCCTTCGGCACCACGTCGATCAGGACCGCGCCCGAATCGCGCATCAGCCCGATCGACCAGCTGGCGATTACGCCGGCGCCGATCAGGCCGACCAAGGGATCGACCCAGACCCAGCCGAACGATCGCGCCAGCAGCAGCGCCACGATCGCCAGCACCGAGGTCGCGGCGTCGGCCAGGACGTGCACATAGGCGGCACGCAGGTTGTTGTCACCGTGATGGGCGTGCGCTTTGCCATCGTGGTCGTGGTCGTGGTGATGGCTATGATCGTCGCGCAGCAACCAGGCGCAGGCGAGGTTCACCAGCAGGCCCAGCACCGCGATGCCGATCGCCTCGGCATAGGCGATGGGTTGCGGACTGGTGATGCGCAGCACGCTCTCATAGGCGATGCCGAGCGCGACCATCGCCAGCACCACGGCGCTGGTGAAGGCGGCCAGCTCGCCGAGCTTGCCGGTGCCGAACGAGAAGCGCGGATCGTGCGCGTGGCTGCGCGCATAGCGATAGGCGCAAGCGGCGATCCCGATCGCGGCGGCGTGGGTCGACATGTGCCAGCCATCGGCGAGCAGCGCCATCGATCCGAACAGCGTGCCGCCGATGATTTCCGCGATCATCATCGCGATGGTGATGCCGACGACGAGGAAGGTACGGCGCTCGTTGCGGGCGTGTTCCTCGCCGAGAAAGACGTGGTCGTGAGTCCACTTATCGAGCATATGATCGTGCATGGGATGACCCTCTAACGGCGTTTATCTAAACCTGTGAGGACGAAATTTCCACCGCGCCGACGGGGGAACTGGTCAGCCCTAGTTGCGGCGCAATAGCGCGCTCATTATGGTCGCACAATAGCGCAGGAGAGGCCTATGCATCGTTCCATCCGACTCGCGGCCCTGCGCGCGGGCGCCACGGCGCTCGCGCTCGCGGCATCGTCCGGGCCGCTGTTCGCGGCGGGGGGGCCGCCATTTCTGGCGCATCAGGCGCTCTATGAATTGAGCCTGCAAAGGACCCGCGGCAACGCCTCGGTCGAGAGCGTGCGCGGCCGCATCCTGTATAATTTCACCGGCAATGCCTGCGAGGGTTACACGTCGGATTTTCGCCAGGTGTCCGAACTGAACAGCGGCGAGGACAAGACCACGCTGAGCGATTTGCGTTCGACCAGCTGGGAGGAGGGCACCGGCAAGTCCTACCGCTTCAAGATCGACACGCGGATGAACAGCGCCGATCCGGCGATCGTCGATGGCATCGCCGAGCGCACCGGCGACAAGGTCACGGTGAAGCTGAAGCAGCCGGTCGACAAGACATTCACGCTCGACGGCGCGACGGTGTTTCCGACCGAACAGATCCACCGCATCATCGCCGCCGCGCGCGACGGCAAGTCGGTGCTGGAACTGCAAGTTTATGACGGCTCCGACACCGGCGAGAAGGTTTACAACACCATGACGGTAATCGGCGCCGCCATCCCCGGCGACCGCAGCATCGCTGCGCCCGATCCGTCAACGACGAGCGATGCGATGAAACCGCTGACGCGCTGGCCGGTCACCGTGAGCTATTACGACCGCGACGCCAAGAAGGCCGACGGCGAGCAGACGCCGGTTTACGCGATGTCGTTCGAGCTGTTCGAGAACGGCGTCTCCCGCGCGCTGGTGCTGGACTACAACGATTTCGTGATCGCCGGCGCATTGGCCAAGTTCGACGCGAAAGCGACGAAGGATTGCAAGTGAGGCGTTATCGCAGGTGAGCGGTTGATGCGTTGGTGGCGCCGCTTCGCCTCTCGGCACAGCGCCGATCACCCTTCCGCTTTCTCCGGCCCGTCATAGGCGATGCCGCGGATCACCGCCGCGTCACCGAAGCGTTTTCGCAGATCGTCCATCGCGCGTTCGGCATGGACCGAGCGGCGATCCAGCATGTCGGTCGCATCGTCGCGCGATCCCGGCGTCAGCGCGCTGACCCCGGCGCCCATCAGGCGAAACGCGGTGCCGTCGATCTCCTTCGCCAGCAATTCGCGCGCGATAGCGAAGATGCGCGACGCCATCTGGGTCGGCATCTGGATCGATTGCGAGCGCGTGCGCTGGCGGAAATCGGCGGTCTTCAATTTCAGCGTGATCGTCGAACCCGCGTGTTCGCCGCTCTTCAACCGCGACGAGACCTTTTCGCACAGCCGCCACAGGATCTTCTCGAGCGCCGCGAAATCGCGCATGTCGGTCTCGAACGTGGTTTCGTTGGAGATCGTCTTGGCGCCGCGATCGGCGACCACGCGGCGATCGTCGATGCCGCGCGCCAGCCGCCACAGCCGCTGGCCCTCGCCGCCGAACTGCTTCATCAGATCGATCTGATCCGCGCGCTGGATGTCGCCGATCAACCTGAAACCGCGTTGCGACAGCCGTTCCTGAGTCGCGGGGCCGACGCCGAAGATGAAGCCGACCGGCCGGTCCCGCAGCAGCGCGATCGCGTCATCCTGGCTGAGCGCCGCAAAGCCGCGCGGCTTGTCCAGATCGGACGCGATCTTGGCGAGGAACTTGTTGCACGACAGCCCCACCGACACGGTGATGCCGACGTCGCGCTCGACCTGCGCCGCCAGCCGCGCCAGCACCTTGGCCGGGATCATGCCGTGCAGCCGTTGCGTGCCGGACAGGTCGAGAAACGCCTCGTCGATCGACAGCGGCTCGACCAGCGGCGTCAGCGTCTGCATCGCGCGCCGCACCTCGCGGCCGACGCGGACATATTTCGCCATGTCCGGGCGCACCACGGCGGCCTCGGGGCACAGCGCCAGCGCTTTGAACATCGGCATCGCCGAGCGCACGCCATAGGTCCGGGCGATGTAGCAGGCAGCCGCGACGACGCCGCGCTTGCCGCCGCCAATGATGACGGGGCGATCCGCCAGCGCCGGATTGTCGCGTTTTTCGACGGTGGCGTAGAACGCATCGCAGTCGATATGCGCCAGCGTCAGCGTCGGCAGCGCATCGTGTTTGACGAGGCGGGGCGAGCCGCAGGCGTTGCATCGCCGCGCGGTGCTGCGTTGGTCGGCCAGACAGTCGCGACAGAAGCAGCGCGGCTCGCTGACCTCTGGCGCGGCTATGGTCACGCCCCGTCGCCCTGCCAGTGCGAATCGCCCAGCGCCTGACGGGCGGCGGCAATGGTCGTCGGGTGCAGCTCGGACGCCTTGGAAAAGGCGGTCACGGTCGCGTCATCGCGCATCACGAAATCGAGCACGCTGGCGAGGAACTGCGGATCGCTGGCGGCGGCCCGCAGGGTCTCCGGGCCAAGGCCGCTTTCGGACAGGAACTGGCCGAGCCGATCGGGCTCGCCGGCGATGAAGCCGAGCGCCTGGACGGCTACGATTTCAGCCATTTCCCGGGGATTGTGACGCGCTTTGGCCATGTCTGCCGTTTGCCTTTCGCCGCCTTATGGGCTCTATTTTAACCATTATGGCCGAGTCTCCGAAGCTCTATCTAGCAAGTGCGTCGGTCCGGGCCAATCGGGCGCATCATCTTAACGGATTGAAGCGAATTGGCGCCTAATCTGACACATCGGTTGCAACGATCCGGCGTCCATTCGCGACGTCGGCGCAGCGGCCCCGCGCGTCGATCACACAATGGAGGGGCGGGATGGCAAAAACCGTCCTGATCGTCGAAGACAACGAGCTGAACATGAAGCTCTTTCGCGATCTCTTGGAAGCACACGGCTACGAGACCTCCGGTACCAGCAACGGATTTGAAGCGCTCGAACTTGTCCGCAAAAATCGCCCCGACCTGATCCTGATGGATATTCAGTTGCCGCAGGTGTCCGGTCTCGAAGTCACGCGCTGGATCAAGGATGATCCGGAGTTGCGTTCGATACCCGTCGTCGCCGTCACCGCCTTCGCCATGAAGGGCGACGAGGAGCGCATTCGCGAAGGCGGTTGCGAGGCCTATCTGTCGAAGCCGATCTCGGTCGGCAAATTCATTGAAACAGTTCGGCGCTTTATCGGCTGAGAGGTTGTCTGATGTCGGCGCGTGTTCTCGTCGTGGATGATATTCCGGCCAACGTGAAGCTTCTCGAAGCGCGGCTGTCGGCTGAGTATTTCGACGTCATCACCGCATGCAACGGCACCCAGGCCCTGGAAATTTGTTCGCGGGCGGAATGCGACATCATCCTGCTGGACGTTATGATGCCCGATATCGACGGCTTCGAGGTCTGCCGCCGCCTCAAGGCCAATCCCGCGACGCATTTCATACCCGTGGTGATGGTGACGGCGCTGGACAGCCCGGCCGATCGGGTGCGCGGGCTGGAAGCCGGCGCCGACGATTTCCTCACCAAGCCGGTATCGGACATCGTGCTGATCGCGCGGGTGCGATCGCTGACGCGCCTCAAGATGATGACCGACGAATTGCGGATGCGCGCCATCACGACGATGGAAATGGGCGTGCAGGCGCCGGAGCGCCGCGCCGTCAACGATCTCGGCACCGGTGGCCGTGTGTTGCTGGTCGATGACCGGCCGTCATCCTATGAGCGGCTCGCGCCCGTGCTGAGCACCGAACACACGGTCGATGTCGAACCGAATCCGGCGGAAGCGTTGTTCCACGCCGCCGAGGGCAATTACGATCTGCTGATCGTGTCGCTTGGCCTTGAGAATTACGACGGCCTGCGGCTATGCAGCCAGGCGCGATCGCTGGAACGGACGCGCGCGGTGCCGATCCTCGCCATCGCCGACGCCGCCGACAATACCCGGCTGCTGCGCGGCCTCGAAATCGGCGTCAACGATTACCTGCTGCGTCCGGTGGACAAGAACGAATTGCTGGCGCGCGCGCGGACCCAGATCCGCAAGCGCCGCTATGCCGAACACCTGCGCGACAACGTGCAGAACTCGATCGAAATGGCGGTGACCGACGCGCTCACCGGGCTGCACAATCGCCGCTACATGGAGAGCCATCTCGGCACCCTGGCGGAGCAGGCGGCGGCGCGCGGCAAGCCGCTGGCGCTGATGATGCTCGATATCGATTTCTTCAAGAAGATCAACGACACCTACGGCCATGACGGCGGCGACGACGTGCTGCGCGAATTCGCGTTGCGGATCAAAAAATCGATTCGGGGCATCGATCTGGCCTGCCGTTACGGCGGCGAGGAGTTCGTCATCGTGATGCCGGAGACCGATCTGCACGTCGCCGGCATGGTGGCCGAGCGGTTGCGGCGCTCGATCGCCGGCGAGCCATTCACGGTCAACAAGGGCTTGAAACGCCTCGACGTCACGATCTCGATCGGGCTTTCGACGCTGGAAATCAAGGGCGAGCCGGTTGCCGACGTGCTCAAGCGCGCCGACGTCGCGCTCTATCGCGCCAAGCATGACGGCCGCAATCGCGTGGTCTCGGCGGCGGCGTAGTCGCTCCCGCCGTCAATGCGGTAACCCACCGCCAAGGGCGGGCCGGCCCGCGTGTGCCCGCTCGCGCGCGCGACCGCTCAACAAAAACGGAGCCGTCAGGCTCCGTTGTCGTTTCAGCCAGCGATCGATTCGATCACTTACTTGATCTTGGATTCCTTGAACTCGACGTGCTTGCGCGCGACCGGGTCGTACTTCTTCTTGACCAGCTTGTCGGTCATGGTGCGCGAGTTCTTCTTGGCGACGTAATAGAAGCCGGTATCGGCGGTCGAGACGAGCTTGACCTTGATGGTGACCGCTTTGGCCATGGCAAAACCTCTGAAATCGGAGAATCGGGACCGGGCGGCCACGGCCACCCCGGATTTCGGCCGCAACCTAGCCGCCAACGCCGGGAAGTCAAGGTTTTAGGCCCGAACTCGCGATAAAACCGCCGCCTGCCCGGAAATGCCTGGATTACGGCGTGTCCCGCCTGGGCGCGCGATCGCGCCGCAGCCGGGAGGTGACGGCTGGCCTGGGCTTACGCGCCCGGCAGCATATCCATCTGCATCTTGTCGCCGACCCAGTGGAAGAACGGCACGTCGGAATCATGCCGCAACGGCCCGGTCGCCAATCGCCTGCCGAGTTCCCGCAGCACGTTCTTGGTCATCGCATGCGCGTCGGCCAAGGGCTCCGAGCCGATCTCGACCCAAACCAGTTCGACCAGTTCGGCATCGGCATGCACCACGCCTTCGACCTTGTGCGTGATCGCCGAGGCATCGGCCGTGAAGAAGCGCGTATCGAAGCGCCGGACCCGGCCGGGCGGCGTGATCGCGCGCGCGATCAGAAACAGGCTCGACGGATCGGGCAGCAGGCTCGCATCGCTGAACGATTTCCAGACGCCGGGCAGGGGCTTCACCGCGCCCGCCGCTTTGCCGAGACAAAGTCCGGTTTCCTCGCAGGCTTCGCGGATCGCGGCCGTGGCCAAGGCCCGCGCGCGCGACGGCGGCGTCTTCGGGCTCCCCTTGGCGAGGTTGGCTTGCAGTTCGGCGCTCAAGGGTGCGGCGACTGGAATCTTGTTGTCGTTCGGATCGACGCGACCTCCGGGAAACACATATTTGCCCGGCATGAACACGACGCGGTCGCTGCGTTTGCCGACCAGCACCTTGGGCACCGGTCCGGATCGATCGATCAGGATCAGCGTCGCCGCGTCCTTCGGGCGATAATAAGGGTGGTGGTCTTCTTCCTTGCCGACTTCGACTTTGCCGGTCGCTTTTTTGGCGTTTTGCGCGCTGTCGTTCATGCTGTTCCGAACCAATTTTCTTGATTGTTATTTGGTCTCCGGAGCATCGCTTATCTTGTCGTCCTCGTCAAAGCCATGCATGCGGACGGCCCATTGCAGGCCGACGACGGCGCCCTTCACCGGCTGCAGCAAAGCCAGCGACGCGAACAACGTGATTGGCAGATAGATCGCCAGCTGCGCCAGCACCGGCGGCGCGAAATTGGTTTCGACCGACAGCGCGATCGGCACCACGATATGGCCGACGATGATGATGACGAGATAGGCCGGCAGATCGTCGGCGCGATGATGCGACAGATCCTGATGGCATGTCGGGCAATGGTCGTTGACCTTCAGGAACGCCTTGAACAATTTGCCTTCGCCGCAATTCGGGCAGCGGCTCATCAATCCGCGCTTCATGGCCTGCCAGACGTCGCGCTTGGCGCGCACGCCGCTGTCGCGGGTCCAATTCGTGCTTTCGATGTTCATGACTGACCTTTCTTCGATGTGCCGGCCGCCGCTTTCGCGGCCTGTCTTGCCGCCTTGCCCGGCTTGGCGCGGCCCGGCTTTGCCGCTTTCGCCTTGGCTTTGCGCGCCTCCTTGCGCTGCTTCGTTTTCGTCATGTCGTCACCGAACGGCGGCGTGTCGCGCGCGCCTTGCGGCGCCCGGCTGCGACCGGGACCGGCTTTGGTCGGATGCGCCTGCGGACGACGCTGTCCGCGCGTGGCAACGCTGCCCTGCGACAGGAGTTCAAATCGCAGCGCGCCTGCCACCGGGGCTGCTTCGACCAGACGCACGTCGACGACGTCCCCTAGCCGATGCATGGCTCCGCTGCGGGTGCCGACCAGCGCATGCCTTGCCTCGTCAAAATTGAAATATTCGGTTCCGAGCGTGCGGATCGGGATCAGGCCATCGGCGCCGGTATCGGCCAGCTTGACGAAAAGTCCGGCGCGGGTGACGCCGGAAATACGACCCTGAAAACTGGCCCCGATCCGATCGGCGAGGAAATGCGCGATCAGCCGGTCGGCGGTCTCGCGCTCGGCCTTCATCGCGCGCCGTTCGGTGACGGAGATCTGCGCGGCGACTTCACTCAGCGTCTCGAAACTTTCGGTGTCGGGCAGCGCGCCGTCGCCGAGCCCGAGCGCGCGGATCAGCGCGCGATGCACCACGAGATCGGCATAACGGCGGATCGGCGAGGTGAAATGCGCGTAGCGCCGCAGGTTCAGTCCGAAGTGGCCGTAATTGTCGGCGGAATATTCCGCCTGCGCTTGCGAGCGCAACACCACCTCGTTCACGAGCTGCTCGGCATCGTGGCCCTTGACCCGGGCGAGAACGCTGTTGAACAAAGCCGGCCGCAACGCGCCCTGTTTGGCGAACGGCATGTCGAGCGTCTTCAGGAACTCCTGAAGATTGTGCACCTTCTCGACCGACGGCTCGTCGTGGACGCGGTAGATCAGCGGCAGCGCCTTTTTTTCAAGCGCTTCGGCGGCGGCGACGTTGGCGAGGATCATGAACTCCTCGATCAGGCGATGCGCGTCGAGCCGCTGCGGCACGATCACGCGATCGACCGTGCCGTCGGCTTTCAGCAAAATCTTGCGCTCGGGCAGATCAAGATCGAGCGGACTGCGTTCATCGCGCGCGCGCTTCACTAGTGCATAGGCCCGGTAAAGCGGCGCGATGATGCGCTCGAGGATCGGTCCGGTCGTATCGTCGGGATGGCCGTCGATCGCCGCCTGGGCCTGCGCGTAATTCAGCTTCGCAGCCGAGCGCATCAGCACGCGATGAAATGTGTGACTGGTTTTGCGACCGTCGGGGCCAATCACCATCCGCACCGCCAACGCGCCGCGGGCCTCGCCCGGCACCAGCGAACACAGGTTGTTCGAGATGCGCTCCGGCAGCATCGGCACGACGCGGTCGGGGAAATAGACCGAGTTGCCGCGGAGCAGCGCGTCGCGATCGAGCGCCGATCCGGGACGCACGTAGAACGCGACGTCGGCGATGGCGACGCTGACGATGAAGCCGCCGGCGTTCGACGGATCGCTGTCGGGCTCGGCGTAAACCGCGTCGTCATGGTCCTTGGCGTCCGGCGGATCGATCGTCACCAGAGGTACGTCGCGCCAGTCCTCGCGGCCTTTCAAGGTCGCCGGTTCGGCGGCTTCGGATTCCTCGATCGCGCCGGGCGAGAAGGCCTGCGGGATTTCATGCGCATGAATCGCGATCAGGCTGACGGCCTTTTCGGTCGCGAGCGAGCCGAGCCGCTCCTTCACCTTCGCGGACGCAAGACCGAAGCCGCGCGACCGCACCAGATCGACGCTGACGAGGTCACCGTCCTCGGCCTCCATGCTGTCAGCCTTGGCGATGTTGAGTTCGCCGCGTCCGGCCTGTTTCTTGTCGATCGCGATCAGCCGGCCGGACCCATCGGGGGCACGGCGGAAGATGCCGAGCAGCCGCGCTTTGGCCTGATCGATGACCTTGATGACGCGGCCAGCATAGCCGTCATCGTGTTTCTCGATCCGCAGCAGCGCGCGATCGCCGACGCCCGCCGCCGTGCCGGGCGCAGGGCGGCGCGGCACATGGATGCGGATCACGGGTTTTGCGCCGTTCGCGTCGTCCCAGTCGAGCGGGGCGGCAAGCAGCTCGCCGTCGGTGTCGCGCCCCGTGATGTCGGCCATCACGGTGGTCGGCAGCGCCGTGGGCTCCAGCACGACGCGGCCTTTTTTCGTGATCGTGCCGTCGTCTTTCAGCTCGCGCAAAATCTGTTTGAGCGCGACGCGGTCCTCGTTCTTGAGGCCGAACTCGCGAGCGATCTCGCGGGTGCCGACCTCGCCAGGATGCGCGCGAATGAACGCGACGATGGCGTCGCGGGTGGGAAAGTTGCGCGCGCGGGACTTGCTCACATTCACCCAGCGTTTTTCTTTGCAGCCGTTTTCTTCGCTGCGGTTTTCTTCTTCGCGGAGGTCTTCGCGGCCTTCACCGGCGCGCGCGCCGAACTCGCGGCATCAGCTTTCGCGGCCTTTTTCGCGGCCGGCTTTTTCGCCGCCGCCTTCTTGGCGGGCCCGGCGCCATCAGCCGATTTCACCGCCGGCTTCTTCGCCGGCGCTTTCTTGGCGCCACGCTTCGGCTTGCCGCCACCCTTGGCCGCGCGCTCGTCGATCAGCACTATCGCTTCCGCGAGCGTGATCTCGTCCTTGGTCTTGTCGCTCGGGATCGTCGCGTTGACTCCGCCCGCGGTGACGTAAGCGCCGTAGCGGCCGGCTTTGACCGCGACCGCGCCGAGCGTCGGGTGATCGCCGAGCGCCTTGCCGGGGTCGGCGCCGAAGCGGCCTTTCGATGGGCCCTTGGCGATCTTCTCCGCGATCAGCACGACCGCGCGGTTGAGCCCGATATTGAACACCTCGTCGCCGGCCTCCAGGCTGGCATAGGTTTTCAGATGCTGCACGTAAGGACCGAAGCGGCCGAGACCGGCCTTGATCGGCTCGCCGTCTTCCGGATGCTTGCCGACTTCGCGCGGTAGCGCCAGCAGTTGCAAGGCCTGCTCGAGTTCGACATCGCCGGGCGACAGGCCTTTCGGAATGCCGGCGCGCTTCGGCTTGACGCCTTCTTCATAATCCTTCGGCTCGCCCAACTGGATGTAAGGCCCGAAACGGCCGGCCTTCACCGCGACGTCGCGATCGGTGTCCGGGTCCTTGCCGAGAATGCGATCGCCCGAGGCTTCGGCGTCCGATGCCAGCGGTCGGGTGTAGCGACATTCGGGATAGTTGCTGCAACCGACGAACGCCCCGAACTTGCCGGCCTTCAGGTTGAGCTTGCCGGTGCCGCAGGACGGACACTGGCGCGGATCGCCGCCATCCTCGCGCGGCGCGTAGATGTGCGGGCCGAGCATCGTGTCGAGCGCGTCGAGCACCTCGGAGACCCGCAGATCCTTGATCTCGTCGACCGCGCCGATGAAGTCGGTCCAGAAATCGCGCAGCACTTCCTGCCACGAGATTTCGTTGTTCGAGATGCGATCGAGCTTTTCTTCCAGCGACGCCGTGAAATCATATTCGACGTAGCGCGCGAAGAAATTCTCCAGAAACGCGACGACGACGCGACCTTTGTCCTCGCCATGCAGGCGCTTCTTGTCGAGCCGGACATAGCCGCGATCCTTCAGCACCTGCAGGATGGATGCATAGGTCGATGGGCGGCCGATGCCGAGTTCTTCCATGCGCTTCACCAGCGACGCTTCGGAGAAGCGCGGCGGCGGCTCGGTGAAATGTTGTGTGACGGCGAGGTTCTGTTTTTTCAGCGCCTCACCTTCGCTCATCGCGGGCAGGCGGCGGCCATCCTCGTCGTCGGCGTCGTCGTCGCGGCCTTCCTGATACAAAGCGAGGAAGCCGTCGAACTTCACGACCTGTCCGGTGGCGCGCAGCTCGAGCGTGCGGCCGCCGGCCTTGGCGGTGATGTCCACCGTGGTGCGTTCCAGCTCGGCGGATTCCATCTGGCTCGCCAGCGTGCGGATATAGATCAGCTCGTAGAGCCGGGCCTGATCATTCTCCAGGCGGCCGCGCAATTCGGCGGGGCGCCGCGACAGGTCGGTCGGGCGGATCGCTTCATGCGCTTCCTGGGCGTTCTTCGCCTTGGCCTGATACAGGCGCGGCTGCTCCGGCACGTACTCTTTGCCGTAGTCTTCGCCGATGATGGCGCGGACCTGCGTGATCGCCGAGGCGTCGATCTGGACGCCGTCGGTCCTCATATAAGTAATGAGACCCGTGGTCTCGCCGCCGATGTCGATGCCTTCATAGAGCCGCTGCGCCACGCGCATCGTATGCGCCGGCGCGAAGCCGAGCTTGCGGCTGGCCTCCTGCTGCAACGTCGATGTCGTGAATGGCGCCTGCGGATTGCGCCGCGCCGGCTTGGCCTCGACGGTGGACACGCTGAACGCGGCGGCCTCGATCGCCTTGCGGAAATCCTCGGCCTCGGCGCCGGTGCCGATATCGAGACGCTGGATTTTCTTGCCATCCGCGCCGACGAGACGCGCTTCGAAAGCGTCGCCGCGCGGCGTCAGCAGCGTCGTCAGCAACGACCAGTATTCGCGCGGGACGAACTTCTCGATTTCCATCTCGCGATCGCACACCAGACGCAACGCCACCGATTGCACCCGGCCGGCCGAGCGCGCGCCCGGCAGCTTGCGCCATAGCACCGGCGACAACGTGAAGCCGACGAGATAATCCAGCGCGCGGCGCGCCATATAGGCATCGACCAGCGCGCCGTCGATCTGGCGCGGATTCTTCATCGCCTCGGTGACGGCCTGCTTGGTGATGGCGTTGAACACCACGCGCTCGATCGTCTGATCCTTCAGCGCGCGCTTCTCTTTCATCACCTCGAGAACGTGCCACGAGATCGCTTCGCCTTCGCGATCAGGGTCGGTCGCCAGGATCAGCTTGTCGGCATTCTTCAGGGCCTTGGCGATGTCGTTGAGGCGGCCGGCGGCCTTGGGATCGATCTCCCAGATCATCTGGAAATTGGCGTCGGGATCGACCGATCCGTTCTTGGCGGGCAGGTCGCGGACATGACCGAACGACGCCAGCACCTCATAGGAGGGGCCAAGATACTTGTTGATCGTCTTGGCTTTGGCCGGAGACTCGACAATGACGAGATTCATGTCTTTCCAGATACTTAAAGGGGAAATGCAAGCCCTGCGCGCGAGACTCGCGGCGGCCGTTTCGCCCGGAACATGGGCACTGCCCCCCGCCCTGTCAAATCAGGGCGGCGAGATCGGTTGATAAGGACCTGCGGCAAATGCACCAGATGGTTGTGCAACACATACCGATGGTTGTATAATGATGTGTAACGCGAACCGGCACGTTCTGGGAATCATGGACAAAAACAATCACGAATCGCCCGGCAATGGTGGACCGGAAGAGGCCGCGCAAGTCATTGCCGGTTCGGTCAAGGAACTCGCTAGTCTGGCCCGTCGGCACAATCTCGGCATGCTCGGTTATCTGCTCGACATGGTGCTGCTGGAGGCCGATTACGAAATTCGCCGGCGCGCGGGCCGGTAAATTCCGTCATCGCTGTCCGGTATCAAGTCGGCGACGCCGATATGATGCCAGGCGGAGCTCCCGTCCGTCTTGCTTGCTTGCTTGCTCAAATGAAGGGGCTGATGGCTCGTCGCCGCGATATCTCGAAGGCGTGCGATGATACAGGAC
Source organism: Tardiphaga sp. (assembly GCA_028290325.1). Classification (GTDB taxonomy): domain Bacteria; phylum Pseudomonadota; class Alphaproteobacteria; order Rhizobiales; family Xanthobacteraceae; genus Tardiphaga. The sequence continues at coordinate 2,821 of JAQGJY010000146.1, read as the reverse complement.
GGCGCGACATCCCAGCGACGCACTACAACAACGACACCAGCCCGTTGCCGTGACGCTCCAGCCGCCCGGCGATTTCCAGCTCCAGCAGCACCGTCCGCACCACGCCGGGCGCGATGCCGGTCATGCGGATGATGTCGTCGAGACCCAGCGGACTGGGGCCCAGCAGATCGAGCACGCGCGCGCGCTCGCTGGGATCTGGCTCGGCCGCCGGCACTACCGCGTCCGGCTCACTCGCGGGCAAGTCGATCGGCCGGCCCATGATCGGCCTGACCGCACTGACGACATCGGCGGCTTCGGTGATGAGCGTCGCGCCTTGCTTGATGAGATCGTTGGTGCCGGCGGCGCGTGGATCGAGCGGCGACCCCGGCACGGCGAACACCTCGCGGCCTTGCTCGGCGGCGATCCGCGCGGTGATCAGCGAGCCGGAGCGATGCGCGGCCTCGACCACGATGACGCCGAGCGAGACACCCGAGATCAGCCGGTTGCGGCGCGGAAAATCCCGCGCCCGGGGCACATGGCCGAGCGGCATCTCCGAAATCGCGGCGCCTTGCACCAGCATGTCGAGAAGCAAGTCTTCATGCTCGGGCGGGTAGATGCGGTCGTGGCCGCCGGCGAGCACGCCGAGCGTGCCGCTGGTCAAGGCCGCGCGATGCGCCGCCTGATCGATGCCGCGCGCCAGACCCGAGGCGATCACGAAGCCGGCTTCGCCCAGATCGCGCGCCAGCATGGCCGCGAATTTCAGGCCCGCGCCGGAGGCGTTGCGCGAGCCGACGATCCCGATCATCGGCTTCATCAGCGCGTCGACCGCGCCGCGCACGCCGAGCAGCGGCGGCGCATCATCGAGGCTGGCGAGTTGCGGCGGATAGCCGGCCTCGCCGGGCGCGCGCAGCTCGACGCCGAGCCTGGCGGACAGTTCGATTTCCCGGATCGCGTCGGCTTGGCTGCAGACGCGGGCGGGGCGAGACGCGCCACCGCGTTGCGCCAGATCGGGCAGGCGGTCGAGCGCGGCGGCGGCGCTGCCGAAATGATTGACCAGTGAACGAAATGTACGCGGGCCGACGCGGTCGCTGCGGATCAGTCGCAGCCAGTCGATGCGTTTGGCGTCGGTGAGATGCGTGGTCGGTTGCGATGCGTCGGTCATGCGGCCATTCCCAACGGGAGCATCGCGCAAGATTTCGGCGGCGGCAACCTCAGATAGCAACGTCAGTGCGGGCCGCGAAGGCCGCGAGGCGGTTGCGAACCCACTGCATCATTCGGGGCAGGATGAACTTGCTGAGCTTCGGGGGTCTGCTTCGGCACCAGCCGAACCGCCGCCGAATGACGACCTACGTCGCGCCGATCTTGCCCTCGGTGCCGGCCTGCAAGCGCTTGATGTTCTCGCGATGCATGAACCACAGCAGCAGCGTCAACACGCCGGCCAGCATGGCCAGATTATGCAGGGCCAAAATCCACAGCACCACCGGCGTGATCGCGCTCGCGGTCAACGCTGCCAGCGACGAATATTTCGACGCGAACGCCGTCGCCAGCCAGGCCACGCAGAACACCAGAGCCGCCGGCCAGAACAGGCCGAGCATGATGCCGATATAGACCGCGACGCCCTTGCCGCCCTTGAACTTCAACCAGACCGGAAACAGATGGCCGAGAAACGCGGCGACGCCGGCGATCATCGCCGCATAGGGACCACCGAAGGCGCCGGCGATGATCACCGCCGCCGTGCCTTTCAGCGCGTCGCCGAGCAAGGTCGCGGCGGCGAGGCCCTTGCGGCCGGTCCGCAGCACGTTGGTGGCGCCGATATTGCCGGAGCCGATCGTCCGCAAATCCTGCGTGCCGGCCGCGCGGGTCAGCAGCAGTCCAAACGGAATCGAGCCAAGCAGATAGCCGAGCACGGCTGACAGCAGGTAAAGTCCGATCATTAGTCGATCCTAAAATACAGACGATCAAACCTATACGCCTGGTTCAGCTTCCCTCTCCCACCACGCGAATGCAAGAGCATCGCGCGGCGAGACGGAAGAGGCTGCCAATGGCCCGCGCCGTTACCCATGTTCATACACCGTGCGTCCGCCGACGATGGTGCGCGTGACCCGACCCGAGAAGCGGGCCTCGTCGAACGGCGTGTTCTTGCATTGCGATTTCAGATCGGTCGGATCGACGATCCACGGCACGTCGGGATCGATGACGATGAGATCGGCGACCGCGTTGGTGCGCAGCGATCCGCCGGGCAGGCCGAGCAGCTCAGCCGGCCGCGTCGACATCGCGCGGATCAATTGCAGGAAATCCAACTCGCCGGAATGCACCAGCCGCAACGCGGCCGGCAGCATCGTCTCCAGACCGATCGCGCCGGCGGCGGCTTCCGCGAATGGCAATCGTTTGGTCTCGACATCCTGCGGATTATGGTCCGACATCACGACGTCGATCAGTCCCGACGCCACCGCCGCGACCAGCGCGCGGCGATCGGTTTCGGTTCGCAACGGCGGCGACAACTTGAGAAAGGTGCGATAGGGCCCGATGTCGCCTTCGTTCAGCGTCAGATGATTGATCGACACCGACGCCGAGACTTTGAGGCCGGCGTCGCGGGCGCGCTTCAGCACCTCCAGCGACTCGATGCAGGTCAACGACGCCGCGTGATAGCGTCCGCCGGTCAGCGCGACCAGCCGCATGTCGCGCTCCAGCACCATCGCTTCGGCGGCGTTGGGAATCCCGAACAGACCAAGACGCGCGGCGAGTTCGCCTTCGTTCATCACGCCTTCGCCGACCAGATCCGGGTCCTCGGTGTGATGCACGATCAGCGCGCCGAAATCGCCGGCATAAGTCAGGGCGCGGC
>JAQGJY010000112.1 GCA_028290325.1 Tardiphaga sp. | reverse complement strand
GACAGCGCCGTGCGCGTCGTCGTCATCGCCGGCGAAGGCCGCGCATTCATGGCCGGCGGCGACGTCTCGGCCTTCGGCGGCCCGGTGGACGAAGGCCGCGCGCGCATCCGCACCATCATGGACCCGCTGCATGACGGGCTCGAATTGCTCGCGGGCCTTGCCGCGCCCGTCATCGCCAGCCTGCAAGGGCCGGTGGCCGGCGCCGGCGCGAGCATTGCCTTCGCGACCGATCTGGCGATCGCCGCCGACAATGTCGTGTTCAATCTGGCCTATTCGAAACTCGGCACCAGCCCGGATGGCTCGGCGACGTTCTCGCTGCCGCGCCTGGTCGGCCTTCGCAAGGCGATGGAGATCGCACTGCTGTCGGAGAATATCGATGCGCAGGAGGCTTTGCGGCTCGGCCTGGTCAACAAGGTGGTGCCGGCGGCCGATCTCGCCGCCGAAACCGACAGGTTGGCGAAACGCCTCGCCGATGGACCGACCTTCGCCTTCGGCCAGACCAAGGCATTGCTGCGCGGATCGCTCGATCGCTCGATGCACGACCAGATGGCGGCGGAGGGCGATGCATTTCGTGCCTGCATGGGCACCGACGATTTCACGGAAGGCGTCGGCGCTTTTCTCGGCAAGCGCGGCGCGACCTTCAAGGGCTCGTAACGCCAGACGAAAATCCGTGTGGCCGGGATCGAAAGCCTGTATCAATCGCGCCTGACAAATTCCTTGATCGGGCGCGCATGTTCGGAATTCTCGGCCTTGGCTTTTTGCTCGGCATGCAACATGCGCTGGAGGCTGACCACATCGCGGCCGTGTCGAGCATCGCCGCCCGGCGCAGCAGCGTGCGGGATATCATCCGCCACGGCCTGACCTGGGGCCTCGGCCATACGCTTACATTATTTGCTTTCGCGGGCGCGGCGATCCTGCTCGGCCAGGCGATTCCCGAACATCTCGAACGCCCGCTGGAAGCCATGGTGGGCGCCATGCTGGTCGTCCTCGGCGCGCATGTGCTGTGGCGGCTGTGGCGCGACCATGTGTATGGTCACGGCCATCGCCACGGCAGCGGCGCGGCGCAGCGTCATGCCCATAGCCACGGCGGCGACCACGCGCCGCGCAGCGCCAGCGCGCCTACCCACCAGCACGGCTTCCGCTGGCGGACGCTGCTGGTCGGACTCATGCACGGCATGGCGGGGTCGGCCGCATTGGTGGTGGTGGCGGCGTCGCAGGCCAGCAGCCCGACGATCGGCGTGTTTTACATTTTGCTGTTCGGGGTCGGCTCGATGCTCGGCATGGGCGCGCTATCGACCGTGATCGCGGTGCCAATCGCGGCGTCGGCGCGCTGGCTGACCTGGGCCAATCGCGGGCTACAGGTCGCGGTCGGGCTGATCACGATCAGCATCGGCGCGACGACGATCTATGACACGATGCTGGTCGCTTGAATCACGCGCCGTAATATTTCGCGGCGAGCAGCCCGCCGAGCACGGCGGCGGAGACCGTCGCGACGACGGCCATGTTGACCACGCCGCGCATCGCGGTGGTCAGAACGTTGCGGAATTTCGATGAGGCGTGCGGGCGGCTGTGAGCCGGCTTGCGTTTCGCGCCGGTCTTTTTCTTCTGTGCAGCCATTGTCATTTCCCGTTGGACGGACCGGACACCCCCACGGTGAGTCCGGCCCTTGACGCGGTCTTGTTATCACGTGCTCGCCGGGTTGGTCCCGATCATGGGCAGACCATCGCACACGCTTCCGCCGGAATCCTTAAATGGAGTGGTAAACGAAAACTGCCGTGATGCGATGGTTACGAAATCGCGAGTCGTATCGGGCATTTACCATGTCTCGACACGGCGCCGCTCAAGACCTTGGCGTGATGCGGCCGGCTTGCTTGATGGCGGGCTGCGCGTGATCCGGTGCGGCGTTTTAAAAACGGCGATCCCGCCGCGATCAGCGATCAGCGGTTTCGCGAATCCCGACGGGCTTTCGTCAGCGTCCGCGCGAGGTCGGATCGAGCGAGACGCGCAGCGATTCGCCCAACGTGTTGAAGGCCAGCGCCGTGATGAGGATCGCCAGGCCCGGGGAGTACATCTGCTCCGGCGCGATCTCCATATACTGGTAGGCACGCGCCAGCATCGCGCCCCAGCTCGGATTCGGTGGCTGGATGCCGAGGCCGAGAAAGCTCAGGCTGGCTTCCGCGAGCAATGCCGTGCCAAGCAGCAATGTCACCTGGACGATGACGGGCTGGATCGTGTTGGGCAAAACGTGCCGCCACAGAATATGCAGCGACGACGCGCCGAAGCAGCGCGCGGCCTCGACGTATAAGTCCTGCCGCACGATCAACGTTCGCGCGCGCACCAGCCGGGCGAGCTGAGGAAAGAACACAATGCCGACGGAGATCATGCTGTTGGTGAGACCGATGCCGAGCGCGCTGGTGACGGCGATGGCGAGCACGATGGCCGGAAACGCCAGAAACGTGTCGATGACGCGGCTGATCACGGCATCGACCTTGCCGCCGAAGAAGCCCGCGATCAATCCGACCGGCAGCCCGATGAGCAGCGCGACGCCGACCGCGAGCAGGCAGGCATAGACCGTCGTCGGCGCGCCGTAGATCAGCCGGCTGAGGATATCGCGGCCGAGATCGTCGGTGCCAAGCCAGTGCAGATTTGTCGGCGGCGACAGCATGTTGTTGGCGTCTTGCGCGGTCGGCGCATAGGGCGCGATGACGGGCGCGGCGACCGCGAGCACCACCAGGAATGTGAGCACCAGCAGCGCGATGGTCGCCGCGATATGCGAGGCGAGCCAGCGGCGGATCACGTGCGGCGGGCGTTGAATCGAGACGTCACTCATGCATCGACCCCTATGCTTCGATTCGTGGATCGATCGTGGCGCAGAGCAGATCGGTGATCAGGTTGACGAGGATCACCACGATCACCATCGCGAAGATGACGCCCTGCACCATCGGCAGATCGCGTTGAATCGCGGCGCGCACAATCAGATTGCCCATGCCGGGGATCGCGAACACGGCTTCGACGACGACGGTGGCGGCCAGCATGTTGTTGACCAGAAGCCCCGTCACCGTCAGCAAATTGACGCCGACATTCTTCAGCCCGTGCTTCCACAGGATCGCTGACGGCGAAAGGCCTTTCGCCGTCAGCGTGCGAACGAACTGCGACGAGAGAATATCCATCAACGATGCGCGCAACTGTCGCGAGATCGCCGCGATGCCGCCGGCCGCGATCGCCATCGCCGGCAAAATCGCATGCTGGATCGCGTCGAGCGGGGCGACCGACAGGGATTTCGCGCCGGTCGCGGGGAGCCAGTTCAAACGCAGCGCGAACAGATCGACCAGCAGCATGCCGAGCCAGAAATAGGGTGTCGCGATGCCGAGCGACGACACGAAGGTGACCAGCCGGTCGATCACGCCGCCGGGTTTAATTGCCGCCGCGATGCCGAGCGGCACGCCCACCGTGAGCGAAATGATGATGGCGATGAACACGATCAGCAGCGTGTTGGGAAACTGCCGCGCGATCGCGGCGATGACAGGTTCGCCGGACAGCAGCGAGCGCGACAGGTCGCCTTGCACCGCCTTCCACAACCATGCGCCGTATTGCACGAAGAACGGCTGGTCGAGCCCGTAGAGGGCCCGAATTTCGTCGAGCCGGGCATCGGTCGCGTTGTCACCGGCCAGCGTCACCGCGATGTCGCCGGGGATCAGCTTGAGAATCGAAAACACGATGAAGGTGGCAAGGAAGATCACCGGAAGCGCCTGCAACAGGCGTCCGCCGATGATCCGTGTCGTGCTGCGTCGTGCCATCGGCCGGTCTCGTTTTCGTCGAAGGACAGCGCGTCCGCGGCGGCATCGCGCGCTCGCTCCCTTGGGGGAGGGTCGGGGAAGGGTGACGGGGGAGAAGAGACTACCCCTGCAGCCAGACGTCCTCGTATTTCGGCTTGCCGAGCAGGTTCGGCCGGAAGCCCTTGACCTTGGCGCTCATCGCGTCCAGTTCGAACTGGAACGCGAGCGGGGCCACGAAGGCGTTTTCCATGACCAGGCGCTGCACGGTGGCGAAGGCCTTGCGGCGGGTGTCCTGATCCTCGCTGGACCGGGAGTCCTTGATCGCGGCCGTCAATTCCGCCGGCACCTCGCCGCGTCCCGCGTTGTAGTAGGCATCCTTCGAATACATCAGCGAATAGGTCAGGCTCGGGTCGGGCCGCCCGGTCCACGCCGACAGCAAGGCGGCATATTTCTTTTCCGCGCCGAAGAACGCCGCGCTGGCTTCCGCGATCGAGCCGTTACCGAAGCGGATGTTGAAGCCGGCCTTGCGGAGCTGCTCGATCAGGATTTCCTGACGCTGCACCGAATCCTGATCGGTATAGCCGCCGAATTCGATGCTGAGGCCGTTGGCATGACCGGCCTCGGCCAGCAGCTTTTTCGCCTTCTCCGGATCGTAGGGGTAGAGGCCCGCAATGGCCTTGTCGTAGGCCCAATGCGACGACGGCAGGTTCATCCGCGCCGGTTCGCCGATGCCGGCGAAGGCCGCGCGCACAAACGTCTCGCGGTCGATCGCGAAGTTCAGCGCCTGCCGCACCTTGATATTGTCGAAGGGCGGCCGCGCCCAGTTCAGATACAGTTGCACGCAATAAACGGTCGGCCCGGTGACGATCTGAAGGCTCTTGGCGCGATCCAGAATCGCCTTCTGGCGCGGCGGCAGCGAATAGATAAAATCGTTCTGTCCGGCGATCACCGAGCGCAGACCCGTGGTCAGCTCGGGAATGATCGCGAATTCGATGCCGTCGAGATAGGGCTTGCCCTCGCGCCAGTATTTATCGTTGCGCTTGACGACGATACGGTCGTTGTCGTTCCAGCTTACGAACGTATAAGCGCCGCAGCCGACCGGCGTGCGGTCGAGATTGTCTTTCGCCTTGACGGCGGCTGGCGACACCATCATGCCGGCGCGGTCCGACAAGATGCCGGGCAACGCGGAATCCGGATTGGCGAGCTTGAGCGTCACCTGTTGCGGGCCGGTGACGTCGACGGATGACACCGCGACGAGATCGGCTTTGATGTTGGATCTCTTGTCGGTCTTGTTGCGATCGAGATTGAACTTCACGGCCTCGGCGTCGAGCTTGGTGCCGTCGTGAAACGTCACGCCGCCGCGGATGTTCAGCACCAAAGTCTGCGGGTCGGAATAGCTCCAGGACTCGGCGAGGCCGGGCTTCGGCGCCAGCGTCGCATAGTCCCATTCGGTCAGCGTATCGTACATCGTGTACAGGAAGGTGTGATCGGAGCCCGCGCCGCCGGTGGCGGGATCGAGGCTCGACGGATTCGCCGCCGCTGAAATCTTCAGCACGCCGCCGCGCCTCGGCCTCTCCTGCGCGGACGCAAGCGATGATGACGACAGCGCGATGCCGGCGCCGCCAAGAAGAGCCAGCGCATCGCGGCGCGACAGAGCGAGACGTCGCGGATCGGTAGAGTCGGTCATGAGGCGCTCCCGTGGTGTGTTGGTTGTGACGACATGAAGCCGGGCTGGCCGGCATAGTGGCAGGCGACGAAGCGTCCCGGCGTCAATTCGCGCCAGACGGGTTCGGTGGTCGCGCAGTCCGGCTGCGCGTAGCGGCAGCGCGTGCGAAAGCGGCAGCCCGAAGGCGGATCGATCGGGCTCGGGATTTCGCCTTGCAGCACGATGCGGCGCGGTTGGCGCAGATCGGACGGCAGCGGCGACGGCTCGGCGGACAATAGCGCCTCGGTATAGGGATGCAGCGGCTGCGCCATCATCGGCTCGGTCGGCCCCATCTCCATGAAACGGCCGAGATACATCACCGCGATACGGTCGCTGATATGCGAGACCACGGACAGATCATGCGTGATGAACACGTAGGTCAGGCCGAAATCGCGTTGCAATTCCGCGAACAGATTGAGCACGTCGCCACGAATCGACATGTCCAGCGCGGCGACGACCTCGTCGCAGACGAGAAGGCGCGGCCGCAGCGTCAGCGCGCGCGCGATCAGCACGCGCTGCTTCTGGCCACCTGACAATTGATGCGGATAACGGTCACCGGTTTCGGGCGCGAGACCGACCCGCTCCAGCGCCGCGATGGCGCGCGCGCGGCACTCGGAGGCGGTCCCGCTTTTCGCAAGCTTGAGCGGCTCCATCACCGACGCGACGATGCTCATACGCGGGTTGAGCGCCGCGTTCGGATCCTGAAAGATGATCTGGTAATCGCGGCGATGCTGGCGCAATTCCCGGGTCGAGATGCTGGCCGCGTCGACGCCATCATGGTGCATCGTGCCGGATGTCGGCGGTTGCAAAAAGACAAGCGTGCGGCCGACCGTGGTCTTGCCCGATCCGGACTCGCCGATGATGCCGAAGGTTTCGCCGGCGCGGACATCGAACGAGACGCCGTCGATCGCCTTCACGGTGGCGCGGCGATCCTGGGTCGGAAACCGCACGACGAGGTCGCGGACCGAGACAATCGGCTGTTCTGCTAACGCGGCCATGCTCAATGCACCACGCCGGGCAGATCGATGTCCCGGAAACGCCAGCAGCGCACGCGGCGGCCAGAGCCAGGCCGATCACCGGCATCGAGCAGCGCCTGCGGTCGCTCGCAGCCTTGCGTCGCATGCGAGCAGCGCGGCTGAAATCGGCAGCCTGTCGGCATATTAAGTGTCGGCACGCGGCCGGGAATCGACGGCAGTTTGCTGCGGCGCTCGCTCAAATGCGGCAGCGAGCGCAGCAGCCCTGACGTATAGGGGTGCAGCGGTCGGCGTAGCGCGTCGTCCACCGGCGCGTCCTCGATCACCTCGCCGGCATACATCGTCAGCATTCGCGTGCAGCTTTCCGCGACGACGCCGATATCATGCGTGATCAGCATCAGCGCCGTATCCGACGACGCCGACAATTCGCGCAGCAGATCGAGAATCTGCGCCTGCACGGTGACGTCGAGCGCGGTGGTCGGCTCGTCCGCGATCAGCAATTGTGGTTGGCAGATCAAGGCCGCCGCGATCATGACGCGCTGCCGCATGCCGCCGGACAGTTGATGCGGAAAATCATCGACGCGGCGTTCGGGCGAGGCAATGCCGACGCGCTTGAGCATCTCGATGGCGCGGGCGCGGGCGTCGGCCTTCGAGATGGTCTGATGCACGCGGAGCGATTCCGCGATCTGGTCGCCGACCGTGAATACCGGATCAAGCGCGCTCATCGGCTCCTGAAAGATCATGCCGATACGCCGGCCGCGGACCCGGCGCATGTCGCGCGCGGCGCAGTCGACCAGGTTCTTGCCCTCGAAGCCGATGGTCCCTTCGACCGTCGCGACGCGCGGCGGCAGCAGCCGCAGCATCGACAGGCCGGTGATGGTTTTGCCGCAGCCGCTTTCGCCGACGATGCCGAGTCGCTCGCCACGCGCGATATCGAAACTGACATCGCGCGTGGCCTGCCAGTCGCCTTGCGCGGTGCGAAAGCGAATGCCGAGCCCGCGGATCGATAGCAGCGGAGTGTCAGACGGCGCGGGTGCGGTCATCGCATCCATCAGCGCGCCGTTGGCGTTGTCGGGACGGTTGCGTTCGGCAACGGCACTTCCGTGCCGATGATCGCGTCTCGCAGCAGCGCGTCATATTCGCTGTCGGATAGGCCGAGCACGCCTTTGAGCACGTCGGCATTGTGCTGGCCGAGCGTCGGCGCGGCGGCGCGGACCGGGTAGGGCCGGTCGCCGGCGCGGAACGGCAGCGACGGCTCGGGATGCCGGCCGATGAAGTCGCGATCGACCTGCTGCACGAAATGGCGCGCCTGCAATTGCGCGTCGCCGAGCATTTCGATCGGCGCGCGGAGCACGCCGGCCGCGACGCCGGCCGCCTGCAATTCGGTCATCGCCGCGTCGGCCTCGCGGGCGGCGGTCCATGCGCGGATGGCGGCGGCGATCTCGCCATCGCGCGCGCGACGGCCTTGCGCCGTCGCCAGCGATGCGTCATTGGCGAAGCCGATGGTTGTGGCGAGCTTCGGCCACATCGCATCTGATGTTACCGCGATGGCAATCCACGAATTGTCGGCTTTGCAAGGGAAGCAACCATGCGGCGCGTGGTCGGGATGCGCGTTGCCGTAGCGGGTCGGTTCGTTGCCGTCGAACGCATGCGCGACGATCCACGGCGCGGCATAGGGAATCATGCATTCGATCTGCGAGAGATCGATGACCTGGCCTTGCCCGGTGGCGCGCGCGTGCAGCAGCGCGGTCAGCACGGCGGACGCGCCGTTGAGGCCGCCGGTCGGGTCGCCGAACGCGGTGTGCTGCATCGTTGGCGGGCCGTCGGGCTCGCCGACGACGCTCGGCACGCCGGAGCCTTGTTCGAGCGTCGATCCATAAGCCCGGCAATCGCGGAACGCGCTGCCGCTGCCGAAGGCCGACATCGACATCATCACCAGAGATGGCTTGATCTTGCTCAGCACGTCATAGCCGAGGCCGAGCTTCGGCAGCACATCGACGGAATAATTATCGACGACGATATCCGAGCTTTCGACCAGCCGCTTTGCCAGCGCCACGCCAGCCGGACGCGACAGATCGAGGGTGACGCCGCGTTTGTTGCGGTTCATCATCGAAAAGCGCGGCACCTTCTCATATTCGCGCCCTCTAATGTAGGCGTCGCGGCGATCGACGCCGCGCCACCAGTCGGCATATTGGATCGATTCGATCTTGATGACGTCCGCGCCGAGATCCGCGAGCGTGCGCGTGCACAACGGCCCGGCCCAGCCCATCGAGAAATCGACGACGCGCACGCCCTGCAGCGGCAGCTCGCGCGCCTCGCCATTGCCCGTTGTGGCGATGCGGGCGGGAGCTCTGCGGCCCTGCTCTTCGCCGACAGCAGGCGCCTTGCCGCCGGCTTGCGGCGGCGTGCCGCGTAACCGCGACATCGAACCGGGCATCACGCCGCTTTCATCGCCGATCGACACCGGCACGATCGCGCCGCGCACGCGGCGTTCGTCGGAGGCGATGACGTCGGCGACGCTGGGCACCGGCACGATCGGGATTTTACGCTTGAGGCCCTCGGCGAACCATTCCAGCGCGGTCTTGTCCTTCAGTCGCGGAATGAACTGATCCTCGACAAAGGCGATGCGTTGCAATCGATCGACGCCCATCGTGAGCGTCGCGTCGTCGCGCAAGTCGGTCAGGCCGAGCATGTCGCAGAACGCCATCCACTGCGCCGGGGTCACCGTGGTGACGCCGAGCCAGCCGTCCTTGGTCTCGTAGATGCCGACCGGAAATGTCGGCCAAAACCGATTGACGCCGATGCGCTGCATCACCTCGCCCTTCGACCACGACTCGAACATCAGATATTCGCCGATCGCGATGCAGGATTCATAGATGCTGAGTTGCAGCGCGCGGCCGAGGCCGGTCTGCTGCCGCGCGACCAGAGCCGAGGTGGCGGCGATGTAGCCCCACAGCCCGGCGAAGATGCCGGTCTGGAAGTCCGGTTGTGCGATCGGCGGCCCGTCGTCCGGTCCGGTGAGTTTGTTCAGCCCGGCGAGCGCGCGACAGACCACGTCCGACATCTGGAAATCGTTGTATGGCCCCTCATGGCCGAACCAGCTCATCTCGATATGGATCAGGCCAGGATTGGCCGCGCGGATCGCATCAAGGTCGATGGCGGGGCAATCCGCGCCATCAACGCCGCGTCCGTCGATCAGCACGTCGCAGTCCTTTAGCAAGGACGCAAGTGCGACGGCGTCACCCGGCTGCGTGACGCGGCTCGATTTCCCGGCATTGAGGAACACGAACCACGCGCTCGCGCCGTTCGGCGTGAAGGGCGCCGTGTGGCGCAGCGCATCGCCCGCCGGCGGTTCGATCTTGGTGACGTGCGCGCCGAAGTCCGCGAACATCCGCGCGCAATAGCTCGCGGCCGCCGCACTGCCGATTTCGATCACGCGCAAATTGGTCAAAGCCGTCACGACGTCTCCCGGAAATCCATCGGCTCGGCGCGTCAGTATCGCGCTTGCGGCCGTGGGTTATTTTTGGGGAGCATGAATGCCCGCATGACGAAATCATGCAAGCGGAATTTAATTCCGCGTGGTGGAAAGAACATTCGTTGTCGTTGGCAACCGCGTCGCGCGGGCTCCGAAGCTCAGCCGAAGCGGCGGGCTACGACAAGCCCGCGATGCGGCCGTGGATATCCATCCGGATGCGTTCGGAGGAGGGCACGCGCGGCAGGCCCGGCATCGTCAGGATGTCCCCACAGATCGCGACGACGAACCCCGCGCCGGCGGACAGCCGAACCTCGCGTATCGGCAGGATGAAATCCTCCGGCGCGCCGCGCAGATCGGGATCGGACGAGAAGCTGTATTGCGTCTTCGCCATGCAGATCGGCAGATGGCCGTAGCCCATCGCCTCGAATTCCTTCAGGCGGCTGACGACAGGCTTCGGGATCGCGATGTCCTTCGCGCCATAGATCTCACGCGCGATGGTTCGCATCTTGTCAGCCAGCGGCAGATCGAGCGGATAGAGCGGCGCGAAATTCGCCTTGCCTTCGTCGATCTTGGCGACGACGGCGTTGGCGAGGTCTTCCGCGCCGCGCCCGCCTTGCGAGAAGTGATTGCAGACGATGGCGGTTACGCCGATCGACGTGCAGCCGTCGATGATGGCGCGGATTTCGTCGTCGGTGTCGCTGCCGAAGCGGTTGATCGCGACGATGGCTGGCAATCCGAATTTCGCGATATTGGCGGCGTGGCGTTTCAAGTTCGACAGGCCCGCGCGCACCGCGCCAACATTCTCGGTGCCGAGATCGGCCTTCTCGACGCCGCCGTGAAATTTCAACGCGCGCGCCGTGGCGACGATCACCACTAGGTCGGGGCGCAGCCCCGCCTGCCGGCATTTGATGTTCAGAAATTTTTCCGCGCCGAGATCTGCGCCAAAGCCGGCCTCGGTGACGACGTAATCGGCCAGCTTCAATCCAAGCTTGGTCGAGATCGCCGAATTGCAGCCATGCGCGATGTTGGCGAAAGGCCCGCCATGCACGAAGGCCGGATTGTTTTCCAGCGTCTGCACGAGGTTCGGCTTCAGCGCGTCCTTCAGCAGCGCGGCGATCGCGCCCTCGGATTTCAGCGCGCCCGCGCGTACCGGCTGTTTGTTGCGGTCGAGCCCGACGACGATCGCCGCGAGCCGTT
>JAQGJY010000031.1 GCA_028290325.1 Tardiphaga sp. | reverse complement strand
TTGCCGGGATGGCCGTACATGAAGCTGTAATAGGCGCGCAGATTGGCGAAGCGCTGCCAGTCGTCGCCCGGCATGCGGCCGATCAGCGATTTCTTGCCGTGCACGACTTCGTCGTGTGACAGCGGCAGGATGAAGTTTTCCGAATAGGCGTAATGCAGCCCGAACAGAATCTTGTCGTGGTGATACTGCCGATTGATCGGGTCCTCGCTGATGTAACTCAGCGTGTCGTGCATCCAGCCCATATTCCATTTGTAGCCGAATCCGAGCCCGCCGAAATCGACCGGGCGCGACACCGACGGCCATGCGGTCGATTCCTCGGCCGCCGTGGTGGCCTGCGGGAAGCGCGCGAACAATTCGGTGTTGAAGCGGCGCAGAAAGGCAACCGCCTCGATGTTTTCGCGGCCGCCATATTTGTTCGGGATCCACGCGCCCTCGTTTCGGCTGTAGTCGAGATACAGCATCGAGGCCACCGCATCGACGCGCAGCCCGTCGATCGCGTAGCGCTCCAGCCAGAACAGCGCGTTGGAGACCAGGAAGTTGACCACTTCGGTGCGGCCGTAATTATAGATCAGCGTGCCCCAGTCCATATGCCGGCCCTGCAACGGGTTGGCGTGTTCATAGAGCGCCGTGCCGTCGAATACGCCGAGCCCGTGCGGATCATCCGGGAAATGGCCGGGCACCCAATCGAGCAGCACCGCGAGACCCTCGGCGTGGCAGGCATCGACCAGCGCGCAGAAATCCTCCGGCGAACCGAAGCGGCTGGTCGGCGCGTACATGCCGGTCGGCTGATAGCCCCATGAGCCGTCGAACGGATGCTCGTTGACCGGCAGGAATTCGACATGCGTGAAGCCGAGGTCTTTGACATAACGCGGCAGTTGCGCGGCGAGGTCGCGATAGGTCAGCCATTGATTGCCGTCCTTGCGCCGCCACGATCCCAGATGCACCTCGTAGATCGACATCGGCGCCGACAAGGCATTGATGCCGTCGCGCGATCGGCGCGGTGTCGGCAGCGTTTTCTCATCGACGACGATCGAGGCGGTGGCGGGCCGCAGCTCGGCGGCGAACGCCATCGGATCGGATTTCCAGACCAGATGCTGGCCCTGCGGCCCGACGATATCGAACTTGTAGCGATCGCCGGCGGTCGCGCGCGGCACGAACAATTCCCAATAGCCATTGCCGCGCACCCGCATCGGATGCCGCCGCGCGTCCCAGACGTTGAAATCGCCGACGACGCTGACTCGCCGCGCATTCGGCGCGAACACGACAAAGCCGACGCCGGCGACGCCGTCGAGCGTCATCGGATGCGCGCCGAGCTTGTCATAGAGCCGCTGGTCGGTGCCCTCGCCGAGCAGATAAAGATCGAAGTCGCTCAGGATCGGCGGAAAGCGATAGGCATCCTCCAGCGTGACGGTGCTGTCGCCATAGCGCGCGCGCAACCTGTAAGTGGTCGCGCCATTCGGCAGCGTCCCGGCAAACAGGCCGGCATCGTGGATGCGATCCAGCGGAGCGACTTTGCCATGCGCGTCCACCGCTTCCACCGTCGCGGCATCGGGCAGGAAGGCGCGAACGACGGTCTGGTCGTTCTCGCTGTGCGGGCCGAGATAGTGAAACGGATCGGAGTGGCGGCCCTCGACGATCGCATAGGCTTCGGCGGTCAATTGAGTCATGAAGCATCCTTGGGTGTATCTGAGGCCATCGCGAGCGTGCGGAGCGTTCCCGACAGTGGAACCCGCAACCAGTCGGGACGATGCGCCAACTCGTACTCGATTTCGTAGAACGCCTTCTCCAGCAGGAAGAAGTACAGCATGCCGAACCATTCGCGCGAATCCGCCGGCCACAGGCCGCGGTTGCTGATCGTCTCGCGATAGGCGTCGAGGAACGCCGCGGTGGCGCGGTCACGCCAGCCCTCGAGCGCGGTGGCGAGCTTGCCGTGTTCGTCCGGCGCGACCATATGCGCGCGCTCGAGCGCGGCCGTCACCGAATAATCGATCGAGCGAATAAGGCCCGCCACATCACGCGCCGCCGGTGCCTTGCGGCGACGCTCGCTGATCGGGCGGCGCGGTTCACCCTCGAAATCGATGATGAAGATGTCGTCCTTGACGATCAGCATCTGGCCGAGATGGAAGTCGCCGTGATGCCGGATGTTGAGGCCATCGACCTGCGCGGGCAGCAACTCCTGCAGGCGCTGCTTCAGCGTATCGCGTTGCGCCAGGAGCTGATCGACCAGTGCGCGGTCGGCCTCCTTGAGGCTGCCGCGACGTTGTGTCATGCCCTCGATCGCCTTGCCGGCGCGCGCCAGAATGTCGTCGATCCAGATATTCACATCCTCGGCGGATGTTTTCTCCGGCGCGAACTCGGCGATGTCGTCGCGGCTCGCCAGTGCCAACTGCATTTCGGCGACGCGACGGCCGGTCTGCGCCATGTAGCGCATGTAAGGCGCTTCTTCCTCGCTGACACCGTCTTCGTCATTTGCTGCCAGCAGCCGCATGTCCTCGACGAAACGGTCGAGATAGGCCGAGGTGACGGTCCAGGCGTCGCCCTGATTCTCGACGAACTGATGCGCGATCGCCAGCGCCGTGCGCTGCTTGCCCTCGACCAGTTCGACGCTGCCGAGCAAAGCCGGCGTATTGGGGAAGCCCGCCACGTCCGTGAGAAATCGGCCGACCTCGACCTCGGGATTGAGGCCGGCTTCCAGCTTGCGATAGATCTTGACGACGTAATCCGTATCGACCAGCGCGGTTGAATTGGATTGCTCGGTCTGCACCGCGCGGATGTGCTCGAGCGGCTTGGCCGGCATCGCGGCGAGCCTCGCCGTCGGCAGAAATTCCACCCTGAGCCCGAGTTCTTCGCCGACATAGGACGACCGCAAATTGTCGAGCAGCAGCGCGATGAACTGATGCTCGGTGGCGACGTCGAGCAGCGTGCCCTCACGCGCGCCCTGACGCACGGCGGCGAGCGCGCGCGGATTGTAACGCTCGCGATCGAACCGCACCCAGTCGATCTGGATCGGCATCATGTAGCGTTGCGTGACGCCATTCAGCGTGCCATCGAAGAACGCCAGCCATGGCCGGTTGTCCATGTCGGCGCAAAACGGAATCGCCGAGGTCAGCCGGGTCGAAATGTTTGCGGCTGAACGTTCCGGAAACCACCGCGTCCGCGCCAGATGCGCCGGCAACACGTCGCGCTCGAACACGCCGCGGGTACGGCTGAGCGACATCCAGGTCGATCCCAATGGCACGACCAGCGTCTCGAATTCCGGCACGACGTTGGACGCGATCTGCGACGGATCGGGCTTGCGCAACTCGAACCAATAGAAGCCGTAAGGCGCCAGCGTCACCAGATATGGCAGCTCGCCGATCGGCGGGAAGCTGGTGCGGCCCAGCATTTCGAGCGGCACGCGCTCCTTGAAGGCCGACAGATCAAGCTCCGTCGCCTGCGCCGACCGCGACAAATTGGCGACGCATAGGATGACCTGATCGCCGAACTGCCGCACATAGGACAGCACCGAGCGATTGGTCGGGCGAATGAAGGTCATCGTGCCGCGCCCGAACGCCTGCGTCGTCTTGCGCACGGAAATCAGCCGCTTGGTCGCCGAGAGTTGCGACGACAGGCTGCGCGATTGCGCTTCGACGTTCACCGCCTCATAGCCGTAGATCGAGTCCATGATCGGCGGCGCATACAGCCGCGCCGGATCGGCGCGCGAGAACCCGCCATTGCGGTCCGGGGTCCACTGCATCGGCGTGCGCACGCCGTTGCGATCGCCGAGATAGATATTGTCGCCCATGCCGATCTCGTCGCCATAGTAAATGATCGGCGTGCCCGGAAACGACAGCAGCAGCGAGTTCATCAACTCGATCTTGCGGCGGTCATTGTCCATCAGCGGCGCGAGGCGGCGGCGGATACCGACATTGATCCGCGCGCGGGGATCGTTGGCGTAGGTCGACCACAGATAATCGCGCTCGACATCCGTCACCATCTCGAGCGTCAGCTCGTCATGGTTGCGCAGGAACATCGCCCACTGGCAGTTGGCGGGAATGTCGGGCGTCTGACGCAGGATGTCGGTGATCGGAAACCGATCTTCCTGCGCGATCGCCATGTAGATGCGCGGCATGAGCGGAAAATGATAGGCCATCTGGCATTCGTCGCCGTCGCCGAAATATTCCTGCACGTCCTCGGGCCATTGATTGGCCTCGGCGAGCAGCACCTTGCCCGGCGCGTAGGCATCGAGCTCGGCGCGCAGCCGCTTGATGATCGCATGGGTCTCGGGAAGGTTCTCGTTGTTGGTGCCGTCGCGCTCGCACAGATACGGAATCGCGTCGAGCCGGAAACCATCGACGCCGGTGTCGAGCCAGCGCTTCATCACCTGGATGATGGCGGAGATGACGCGCGGATTGTCGAAGTTCAGGTCCGGCTGGTGCGAGAAGAAGCGGTGCCAGTAATATTGTTTGGCCTCCGAGTCCCACGACCAGTTGGATTTCTCGGTGTCGGTGAAGATGATGCGGGTGCCGTCATATTTCTTGTCGCTGTCGCTCCACACATACCAGTCGCGGGCCGACGAGCCCTTCGGGCTGCGGCGCGCGCGCTTGAACCAGTCGTGTTGGTCCGACGTATGGTTGATCACGAGTTCGGTGATGACACGCAGCCCGCGCTTCTTCGCCTCGACGATGAAGCGCTTGAAGTCCTTCATGGTGCCGAAGTCGGGATGCACCGCGCCGTAATCGGCGATGTCATAGCCATCGTCGCGACCGGGCGACGGATAGAATGGCATCAGCCACAGCGCCGTGACGCCGAGCTCTTGCAGATAATCCAGCTTTTCGGTGAGGCCGGCGAAATCGCCGATGCCGTCCTTGTTGCTGTCCGCAAACGCCTTGACGTGCAGTTGATAGATGATGGCGTCTTTATACCAGAGCTGATCGGGCACGGTGTTGGTCACAACGTCCTCGGGATCGGCTTGGGCGATCGTAGGCATCACGTTCATAGTGTCACTTTCAGACGAGAAGATCAGGCGAGGCAGCGGTACAACATCGCGGGGTCGCGCATCGGATCGAGCCGCAGACGGAAGCCGCCCCATTCAAGGCCGTGGCGTTCGCCGGTCATGATGTTTTCCAGCGCGGCAACGTTGCGCTTGTCGCCATCGATAAGCACCTGAACGTCGCCGAGCGGCAACCAGATCTCATAGGCCTCACGCGACAATGCGATCGCGCCGACGACGACGTTGGTGCCATCGACCGATGTCTTGACGAAGCCGGTGACGTGTTCGTTGTCGACATTGAGAAAACGCAGGTTGCTGGTCTGCTGCAACGCCGCGTTGGCGCGGCGCGCGCGATTGAGATCGCGGATATAGGGCTTGATGTTGCCGGGCTTGTCCCAGTCGCGCACCCTGATCTCGTATTTTTCCGAGTCGAGATATTCTTCCTTGCCTGGCAACGCCTCGTGTTCGAGCAGTTCGAAGCCGCTATAGATGCCGTAAGCCGATGACAGCATCGACGCCAAAGCGACGCGCGCCTTGAACATCCAGGCTTCGCCGCTTTGCAGGTGAAACGGCAGAATATCCGGCGTATTGACGAAGAAGTTCGGGCGATAGAAATCGCGCTCGGGATAACCGCACAGCTCGTTGAGATACTGCTCGATCTCCCACTTCTGCGTTCGCCACGTGAAATAGGTGTAGCTCTGCGAGAAGCCGAGCTTGGCCAGGCCCTTCATCAGTTTCGGCCGCGTGAAGGCCTCGGCCAGGAACAACACGTCGGGATGCTGGATTTGCACCTCGTGGATCACCCACTCCCAGAATGGCAGCGGCTTGGTGTGCGGATTGTCGATGCGGAAAATCTTCACGCCCTGTTCGACCCAGAACAGAAACACGTCGCGCCGCGCATTCCAAAGCGATCCGGCATCAGCGCAATCGAAGTCCGGATTGTGGATGTCCTCGTATTTTTTCGGCGGATTTTCGGCGTATTTCATCGAACCATCGGGACGGCGCTTGAACCAGTCCGGATGCTGTTTGATCCACGGATGATCCGGCGAGCACTGCACGGCGAAATCCAGCGCGACTTCCATATCGAGCGACCGGCAGGCGGCGACGAAATCGCGGAAATCCTCCAGCGTGCCCAACTCCGGATGCACGGCGTCGTGGCCGCCGGCCGCGCCACCGATCGCGTACGGACTGCCGACGTCGCCGGGCTCGGCCTTCAGCGCGTTGTTCTTGCCCTTGCGGTTGGTCACGCCGATCGGGTTGATCGGCGTGAAATACACCACATCGAAGCCCATCGCGGCGACATCCGGCAGCCGCGCGATGCAATCCTTGAACGTGCCGTGGACGCCGGGCACCTTGCCCTGGCTGCGCGGCACCATCTCGTACCAGGCGCCGTCGCGGGCGCGCGGCCGGTCGATCATTAGCGGCAGCAAGGGCGAGCGGGTCAGGTCGCGGCGCGGCTGGCTTTCCGCCATCGCCGCCTTCAATTCTGGCGACAGCAGCGCATCGACGTTTCCGGTTTCCAGAAAACGCTCGCATTCCCGCAGAATGATCGTCGCGGCGTCCTTGCCGCCGGCCTGCGCCTTGGTCATCATCGCCGCGCCTTCCAGCGCGTCGAGCGTGAGATCCTGGCCGGCCGTTTTCTTCAGTTCGAAGCCATGCCGCCACGTCGCGAAGTCGTCGGTCCACGCCTCGATCGCATAGACATAGCGACCGATCCCGTCCGGCAAAAAGCGGCCGGTCCAGCGGTCATTGACGACGAAGGTCATCGGCGCGCGCTGCCACTCGCGATCCTGCTCGCGACGCCAGACGATGGCCGCCGCGATGATCTCATGACCATCGCGATAGATGTCCGCCCATACCTCGATCGGCTCGCCGACGATGCGCTTGATGCCAAAGCGACCGCCGTCAATGATCGGATAGACGTTCTCGATATGGAATGCACCGCCTGTCGTGGCGGCGACTTGAATCTGTGCGTTTTTGTTCACGGTGTGATGCCATCAACTAGAAGTGACGCCCGAGTTCTTTCAAACTCAGGCGGCCCGGACCTATACCAAACCCGCCGCGGCGCAATAGTTCCGGAAGGAACTGAGCTTAGGCGAACGAGTTGAAGCCGGCTATCCCGTTCGTAAAATTGATATATTAGCCGCGCGCGTCATTGATGCGACAACCAGCGTGAAATATGGACCTTTACCTCAAAGCAGCCGAACTGGGAATCCAAACGGATTTTGTCGATGGACAAGGACAGCAGCATCGTACCGACGAAGCCGCTCTCAAAATCATTCTCGGCGCCTTGCCGGTGCGGGCCGGGCGGCGTTTCGTGGCCGGGCCGATCATCCTGTCGGAGGGGCAGGCCGCCCCGATCACGCTGAATGACAGCGTCGCCTGGCCGGTGACCTGGAGCATCATGGACGGCGACACGACGATCGCCAGCGGCAAATCGACCAACGCCGCGATCAAGATCGGTAGAACGCTGCCGATGGGCAACTATCGTGCAAAATTCACCGACGCCAAGCATCTGCGCGAGGACGCGCCGCTGATCGTCGCGCCGCCATCCGCCTTCGCCGGCGAGTTCGACCGGGTCTGGCTGCTGGCGATCCAGTTGTACGGCCTGACGTCCGAACGCAATTGGGGCATCGGCGATTTCACCGATCTGAAGGCGATGATGAGGCTGGCGGCCTCGCTCGGTGCGGCCGGCGTCGGCCTCAATCCGTTGCATGTGCTGTTCGATGACCGGCCGGGCGATTGCAGTCCCTATTCGCCGAACAGCCGCTCGTTTCTCAATCCGCTTTACATCGACGTCAGCGAGTTACCGGGCGTATCCGCGCCGGCCAATCTGGCGGAGCTGAAATCGGGCGCGCGCGTCGATTATCGGGATGTCGCCGCTGCGAAATGGAAGGCGTTGCGCGATGCGTTCGACGCGCATCGCGCCAACCCGGACCCGGCCGCCGCCGCCGACTTCGAGGCGTTCCGCGCGGAGCAGGGCGCCCTGCTCGATCGCTTCGCCTGCTTCGAGGCGTTGCGCCATCACAATGTCGGGCCGTGGTGGGAGTGGCCCGATATTTGGGCGCACCCGAACGACGAGCAATGCGCGGCGTTGCGCGCCGGGCCGGAGGCCGACGCGATCGCCTTCGTCGAATATGTCCAGTGGATCGCCGATCGCCAGTTGCGCGCCTGCCGCGATCTCGGCGACGAACTCGGCCTCAGCGTCGGGCTTTATCTCGATGTCGCCGTCGGCGTCCAGGCCGATGGTTTCGATGCGTGGAATGAACAGGTCGCGATCTCGCGCCATCTCGCGGTTGGCGCGCCGCCGGATTTCATGAATCTGGCCGGCCAGAACTGGGGCCTCGCGGGCTTCAACGCGGCGGGGCTCGAAGTGCAGTCCTTCGCGCCCTATCGCGACATGCTGCGTTCGGCGATGCGCTATGCCGGCGCGATCCGGCTCGATCATGTGCTGGGTCTGAAACGGCTGTATCTGGTGCCACACGGCTTCGAGGCGAAAAACGGTGTCTATGTGCAAATGCCGTTCGAGGCCTTGCTCGCCGTCACCGCGCAGGAAAGCGTCGCCAATCGCTGCGTCGTCATCGGCGAGGACCTCGGCACCGTGCCGGAAGGTTTTCGTGAGCAGCTCAATGGGCGGGGCGTGTGGTCCTATCGCGTGATGCTGTTCGAACGGGACTATCACGACGGCCGCTTCGAGAACGTCGATTATTATCCGACCGATGCGCTGGTGACGTTCAATACCCACGATCTGGCCACCTTCACCGGCTGGAGCACCCTGCATGACCTGAAGGTGAAACGCGATCTCGGCATCGATCCCGGCGAGTCGGACGAGTCGCGGCATCACGCGTTGGCGATGTATCGCGATGTTTTGAAACAGAACGGCATCGACCGCGGCGATTTCTATGGCGCGGCGCAGTTTCTGGCGCGCACGAAATCGCGCCTGCTCATTATCTCCCTGGAAGACCTGCTCGGCATCGCCGATCAGCCGAACATTCCCGGCACCGTCAACGAACATCCGAACTGGCGGCAGCGTCTGCCGGTCGCGGTCGATGAGATTGCGTCGCGGATCGACGCCGATGCATTGCGAGCGGCGATGCGGGAGCGTGGCGGGTTGGCGTCCGTTTGAGATCGCGTTCATCCGGTTCGCGAACCGACAGCCCCTCTCCTCTGGGAAGACGGTTGGTGAGGGGCTATGCTCTATCGACGACACCCCCCTGACCCCGGGGGCTTCGCGGCGCTTGATCCGACCTATCCCGGGAGGCAGAGGTGACAAGCCCTCGATCTAATTCGATCAAATCCCAATGAGGCCCTCCTTTGCCCGGCAGGATTGAAGACTACGCGCTGATCGGCGATTGCGAGACCGCCGCTCTGGTCGGCCGTGACGGCTCGATCGACTGGCTGTGTTGGCCGAGCTTCGAATCCGAGGCCTGCTTTGCCGCGCTGCTCGGCAGCGAGAAAAATGGCCGCTGGCGTCTCGCGCCCGCCGACGACATCCTCACCACGACGCGGCGCTATCGCGGCGACTCCCTGA
>JAQGJY010000467.1 GCA_028290325.1 Tardiphaga sp. | reverse complement strand
CCGACCAAAAAACCACCCAGCTCAAGCGCTGACAACCGATGCCCAGTTTTTTTATCGATCGCCCGATCTTCGCCTGGGTGGTGGCGCTGTTTATCTGTCTGCTCGGCGCGATATCGATTCCGTTTCTGTCGATCGCGCAATATCCGATCATCGCTCCGCCGTCGATTTCGATCTCGACCAGCTATCCCGGCGCATCGCCGCAGAACCTCTACAATAGCGTCACGCGGCTGATCGAAGAAGAACTGAACGGCGCTGGCGGCATCCTCAACTTCGAATCCACCAGCGATTCACTCGGGCAGGTGGAAATCATCGCGAATTTCCAGCCCGGCACGGATTCCAACCTGGCCGCGGTCGAGGTGCAGAACCGCATCAAGCGCGTCGAGCCACGCTTGCCGCGCGCGGTCATTCAGCAGGGGATCCTCGTCGAGGAAGCCTCATCGGCGGTGTTGCAGATCATTACGCTGAACTCGACCGACGGCAGCCTTGATGAGGTCGGCCTCGGCGACTTCATGATCCGCAACGTGCTTGGCGAAGTGCGCCGCATTCCCGGCGTCGGCCGCGCCACGCTGTATTCGACCGAGCGCTCGTTGCGGGTCTGGATCGATCCCGCCAAGCTGGTCGGCTACAGTCTCACGGCCGACGATGTCACCAAGGCGATCACCGCGCAAAACGCGCAGGTGTCGTCGGGCAGCATCGGCGCCGAGCCGAGCACGCCGACCCAGCGCATCTCCGCGCTGGTGCTCGTGAAGGGCCAGTTGGCCACGCCGGAGGAATTCGGCGGTATCGTGCTGCGCGCCAATGCCGATGGTTCGACCGTGCGGCTGCGCGATGTCGCGCGCGTCGAGGTTGGCGGGCTGAGTTATCAATTCACCACCCGCCTGAACGGCAAGCCGACCGCCGGCCTCTCGGTGCTGATGTCGCCGACCGGCAACGCATTGGCGACCGCGAGCGCGGTGGAAGCCAAGATGAAGGAGCTGTCGCGCTTCTTCCCGGCCAACATCACCTATGAAATTCCCTACAACATCACGCCGGTGGTCAAGGTCTCGATCCAGAAAGTGCTGATGACGCTGGTCGAGGCCATCGTCCTGGTCTTCATCGTGATGTTCCTGTTCCTGCAAAACTTCCGCTACACCATCATTCCGACCATCGTCGTGCCCGTCGCGCTGCTCGGCACCTGTACGGTTCTGCTGGTGGCGGGCTACTCGATCAACCTGCTGACGATGTTCGGCATGGTCCTCGCGATCGGCATTCTCGTCGATGACGCCATCGTCGTCGTTGAGAACGTCGAACGCATCATGACCGAAGAGGGCCTGCCGCCGAAGGAAGCGACGCGCAAGGCGATGTCGCAGATCACCAGCGCGATCATCGGCATCACGCTGGTGCTGATCGCCGTGTTCGTGCCGATGGCGTTCTTCCCCGGCTCGGTCGGCATCATCTATCGGCAGTTTTCCGTGACGATGGTCGCCGCGATCGCGTTCTCCGCGCTGATGGCGCTGTCGCTGACGCCGGCATTGTGCGCGACGCTGCTGAAGCCGGTGGACAAGGATCACGGCCACGCCAAGACGGGCGTGTTCGGCTGGTTCAACCGCAAGCTCGACAATGTGAAAGACAAATATACCGCGACCGTCGGCTGGTCGCTGAAGCGCACCGGACGGCTGCTGCTGGTCTACGTCGCGTTGCTCGTCGGTTTGACCTGGGCGTTCATCCGGATGCCCGGCGGCTTTCTGCCAATCGACGATCAGGGCTTCATCACAACCGACGTGCAGACCCCGTCCGACTCGTCGTTTGGCCGCACCGAGGCGGCGATCGAGGCGGTCGAGAAATACCTCGCGACCCGCGACGGCGTCGGCAACGTCACGTTCCTCACCGGCTTCAGCTTCCTCGGGCAGGGCATGAACACCGCGCAGGCCTTCGTCACGTTGAAGGACTGGTCGGAGCGGGGTGCCAAGGATTCCGCCGCCGCCATCGTCGCCGACGTGAACAGCAATCTCGCCGGTCTGCGCGACGCCAAGATTTCCGCGTTGCAGCCGCCGCCGATCGACAATCTCGGCAATTCAGCCGGCTTCTCGTTCCGTTTGCAGGATCGCTCGCAGAAGGGCTATGCGGCGCTGATTCAGGCGTCCGACAAACTGATCGCGGACGCCAATGCGAGCCCGATCCTGAAAAACGTCTATGTCGAAGGCCTGCCGCCGGCGCCGCAGGTCAACCTCTCGATCGATCGGGAAAAGGCCAGCGCCTTCGGCGTGACCTTCGAGGACATCAACAACACGATCTCGACCAATCTCGGCTCGACTTACGTCAACGATTTCCCCAATCGCGGACGGATGCAGCGCGTGATCGTGCAGGCCGACACGTCGAGCCGTATGAGCGCCGACGATATTCTGAACTACAACGTCAAGAACAGCCGCGGACAGCTGGTGCCGTTCTCGTCCTTCGCGACGGTGGAATGGACCAAGGGTCCGACGCAGGTGGTCGGCTTCAATTATTATCCGGCGATCCGCATGAGCGGCGAGGCCAGGCCCGGCTTCACCTCGGGCGACGCGATCGCCGAGATGGAGCGGCTGGCCGGCCAATTGCCGCGCGGCTTCGGCTATGAATGGACCGGGCAATCGTTGCAGGAAAAGCTGTCGGGCTCGCAGGCGCCGTTCATCCTCGGTCTGTCGGCGCTGGTGGTGTTTCTCTGTCTCGCGGCGCTCTATGAGAGCTGGACGATCCCGTTGGCCGTGCTGATGACGGTGCCGCTCGGTATTACGGGTTCGGTGATCGCGGCTTCAATGCGCGGCCTGCCGAACGACGTCTATTTCACGGTGGGTCTGATCACGGTGATCGGGCTCGCCGCCAAAGACGCCATCCTCATCATCGAATTCGCTCGCGATCTGCGCAAGGCGGGCAAGGGTCTCGTCGAGGCGACGCTTGAGGCCTGTCACCTGCGCTTCCGGCCGATCCTGATGACAGGCCTCGCCTTCGTCTGCGGCGTGCTGCCGATGGTGATCGCGACGGGGGCGGGCGGCGCCAGCCAGCAGGCGCTCGGCACCGGTGTGATGGGCGGCATGATCGCCGTCGTCATTCTGGCGTTGTTGATGGTGCCGGTATTCTTCGTCGCGATCCAGCGTCTGTTCTCGCGCGACAAGGACGTCAAGTCGGACGACGAGTCGAAAGCGGAGGTCTA
>JAQGJY010000457.1 GCA_028290325.1 Tardiphaga sp. | reverse complement strand
CGGCCAAGCGCGGCGATGACGCGCCGGGCCAGCGCGCGATCCGGCGTCACCAAGGCGGCTGACTTGTTGAGTTCATGCGCCTCGCGCATCGCGACGGCGATCGCCAGCGCTTCCATCTCCTGATTGTCGGCGGCGATCACGGCGAGATCGGTCATGCCGGCCGCGATCCGGCTTTCGACAGCGGGCTCGGCCAGGCGCCGATGCCAGTGCGCGCTGGCATTCGACGGCCGCATCGCCTCGGATGCCAGCAACTCGCGGCCATGCGCCGCCGGCGCGCCAAGCAGCGACACATCCCTCCGCGCGATGCCAAACCGCGCCAGCAAGCCATGCAACGCGAATTGCGGATGGTTCGAGGCCGGCGGCGTGTCGCCGGCGCCGCCGATCAAATTCCACGCCGCCTCGTCGAGATCGATGTCGAGGCCTGGCAACACCACCGCGCCGTCGGGCAATCGCGCGATGGCATGCAGCAGCTTCGCCGTCGCCGGCATCGAGCCGGTCGAGCCCGCCGCGATCACCGGCCCGTCGCGATGCCCGGCCAGCCGCGCGGCTTCGGCCTCGATCAGATGGTCACGCCGCAGCGCCGGCTCGATCATGCCGCGCTCGGCGAGGATCGGCGGCCACAGCACCGCGGCGATCTTGAGAAAGCGCAGCGTCAACTGCCAGTATTCATCCAGCGCGTCGGGCACGAGGCCGTCGAGCGCGCGCCAGTCAACGCCGCGCGTCGCCATGTCGTCCATCAGCCGCGCCAGATCGTCGGCCAGCGCCAGTGTCGAGGCTGGTCCGCCGATCACCAGGGGCGACTGCATCGGATCGTCCGGTTGCAACCCCTTTGCCCATTGCGCGATCAATTGCGCCAGCACCAGCCGGCGCGGCAGCCCGTCGAGCGCCGGCGCGGTGTCGAGTTGCTCCGGCAGCGACGACGACGCGTCAGCGAACGCCAGTTCGTCCTCGTCGATGTCGCCCAATGTGACGATGCGCGGCAGGATCGCGGCATCGCTATCGAGCACGTCGAGAAAGATCTCACGCGCGAGACGCCCGGCCCGGCGCGTCGGCAAATACAAGGTCGCGGTGGCGAGGCATTCCGGCCGCGTGCGCGCCTCGAAGCCGGCGATCAGCCGGCCATCGACCAGCGCGGTGATCAGCGTGCGGAGGAACGGCGCGGACGACGGGATACTGAATACGTGCATAAGCGACCTGATTCGGATTCAGGTTGCATCATGGCATGCGGATAGGGCGTAAGGGAGTCGGCGGCTGACGGCCGCGACGTCGCGGTTTAAGCCACGCTCGCGAGCAGCGCGTCTTCGGCCGCGACGATGGCGTCGGGCGTGCCGACATGCATCCACAGCCCGTCCATCCGCAGGCCGAACAGCCGCTCCTGCTCGTTGGCCCGATCGAACATCCACGTCAGCGAGAACTCACCATTCGGCGTATCTCGCGGCGCATCGGCGAACATCGCGGGGCTCATGATGGCGACGCCGGCATAGACGAACGGCACCACCTGATTTTCCTTGCGGCGCTTCAGCGTGCCATCGGCGGCCATCGCGTAATCGCCGCTGCCGGCATAGCCGATGCTGCTCGCGGTCGGCGCCATCAGCAGCAGGATGTCCATGCGCTCCGGATCGAACGCCGCGGCAAGACGCGACAGATTCGGTTGCACGCCATCGACCCACATCGTATCGGCGTTGAGATGAAAGAACGGCGCATCGCCCAGCAGCGGCAGCGCCTTGACCACTGCGCCGCCAGTGCCAAGCACGACGTCGCGCTCGTCAGAGATCGTCACGACCGGGCTCGTGCGATCGGCGACGTGGGCGATGATCTGGTCGGGCAGGTAGTGCACGTTGACGATCGCCCGCGTGACGCCGGCCTCGCCGAGCTTGTCGAGCACATGGTCGAGCAGCGCGCGGCCGGCGACCTTGACCAGCGGCTTCGGCATCGTATCGGTGATCGGGCGCATCCGCAGTCCGAGACCGGCGGCGAGAACCATGGCAGTGCTGGGCTTGACGGGCATGTCGATCTCAATGGGCAGATGGGCGGGAACGCGCGAGTCGGTCGGAATCATAGTCACGCCGGCCGGATACGGCCAGTCCGCGAGACTGGAATCGTTACGATGGCAGGATGACGGAAACGCGACAGCTCAGGAGGCGCGATTCGTCCAAAACCGGGCGAGCCCTTTTTGGATCATGCCGGCGTCAGGCGTCGGCGTCCTGACCGCGCCTGACCAGCTTTTTCTTCTTGTCGCCGGACTTGATGAAATTGACGCCGAGCTGGTCGCCATTGACCCAGGACAGTTCGCAACGCCGGTAGGCCAGCCCGGTCGAGGACAGCAACAAGAAGAATTCCTGCAGGTTGATGCCTTCGACCGAGCCATCGACGGTCAGCTTCGCGCCGGTTTCGGAAATATCCTCCATCGTGCAATCCCGACGCCAGGTGCCGTCGATGCCCATCATATACGCGCCAATGCCGCGCTCGAATGTGACTCGTTCGCCCTTGCGCCGTTCGACCGCCATGGTCCTCGCTCCGTCGTCCGTCCCCGCCGGATCGCGGGACGAAACTACCATCTAAAGTAGCGAAGCGACCGTTAACGCCGCGTAAAAAAACGACTGTCTGCGCGCGGGGCTGATGACCGCGTTCGTCCTTGCGAGGAGGGCCGGTTGTCGGCCCGCGATTGGGCCGCATCTTGGCGAGCCAGGTGGAGCCGGCCGCGCGATGACGGTCGCGTCATGCCGGCGGCGGCACGTGGTCCGCGTACCAGTCGCGCAAATCCGCCAGTGCCGGGTGCGCGAGCGACCGGGTCAGGTAGGTCCAGATGCGCGGCTGATGCTTCAGGTAATGCGGCTTGCCGTCGCGGCGGTTCAATCGCGCGAACGTCCCCAGCAGCCGCGTGTTTCGCTGCGCCGACATGATCGCATAATGCTCGGCGAAGGCGGCCGGGTCGAAGGCGGCGTCGGCGGAGCGGCGCATTTTCAGATAGCGCCCGAACAAGGCCAGCTCCAGCGGCTCGGGCACATCGATCCGCGCGTCCTGCAACAGCGACACCAGATCGTAGGCCGCCGGTCCCATCACGGTGTCCTGAAAGTCGATGATGCCGACCTTGCCGATGGCGTCGGCGCGATCGGCCAGCCAGATCATGTTCGGCGAATGAAAATCGCGCAGCGTCCAGGTCGTCGGCGTGCCGCGCAGCCGCCCGAGAATCTCGCGCCAGATCGCGATGAACTGCGCGCGCGTCGCGTCATCGGGCACGGCGTCGCGGTCGGGCAGATACCATTGCGGCATCAGGCTGATCTCGGCCAGCATGGCGTCGATGCTGAACAATGGAATCGCATAATCCTGCTGCGGCGTCAGCGGCAGCACCGGCGGCACGTCGATCGCGTGCAGCGCCGCCAGCAGGTCGGTCGCGGCCTGATAGCGCTCCGCGATCGGCGCTGGCGGATCGCCGGCCAGCACGCCGTCGCGGCCGAAATCCTCGGTGATGAGAAAGCCCGCATCGAGATCGGCGTGGTAGATCGCCGGCGCGGAGAAGCCGAGCGCGCGCAATCCATTGGCGATCGCCACGAAAGGCCTGACATCCTCGGCGAGATGCACCGCCGCGCTGTAATCGCGGCCGCCATCGGGCCGGCGCGGCGCGTTCATCAGGATTACGACGCCGTCGTCGCGCGTCAGCCGGGCGTAGGACCGCGTCGAGGCATCGCCGGCCATGCGCTCGCGGGCGGCATTCAGATAGCGCGCGCCATCGAGAAACAGCCGCAACGCCGCGAGCCGCGCGACAATGGCGGCGGCCTTGCCGTGGCCGCTGATGTCGGCGGCGCGCGCGTTCGCGCCCTGCGCCGGACGATGGCTGAAGGCGATGTCGATACGATCCGCCGGCAACAGCGACGGCGCGCGCTCCGGCCATTCGATCAGCGCGACGACGCCATCAGGCAGCGGCGACAGGCCCAGTTCTTCCAGCTCGTTCGGATCGTTGATGCGATACAGATCGGCGTGCAGCAGTTGAAACGACGGCAGGTCGTAGCTCTGCACCAAGGTGAATGTCGGGCTCGGCACGTCGAGCGTGTCGTCGCCGGCAAGATAACGGATCATCGCGCGCGCCGCCGCGGTCTTGCCGGCACCGAGATCGCCTGACAGCGTGATGACGTCGCCGGGGCCGATCAGAAGCGCCAGATCGGCCATCAGATCGGCGGTCGCGGCCTCATTGCCGAGCGAGACGAGAAATGTCTGGGGCTCGCTCATTCGGCGGCGTTACGATGCGCTTGCTGATCGATCGGGAAGCTGCATGTCACGGTGGTGCCGATGCCGACGACGGAATCGACATGCACCTTGCCGCCGTGCAGCTCGACGAAGGAGCGCACCAGCGACAGGCCCAGACCCGCGCCGCGATGCCGTGAGCCGTTGGAATGGCTTTCGAACCAGTCGAACACCTTGTCCTTCACCTCGGCCGGAATGCCGGGGCCGGAATCGGTGACCGAAAAAATAATCTTGTGATCGGTGCGGACCGCGCTCAGCGCGACCACGGAATCCTGTGGCGAGAAACCGACGGCATTGGCGAGCAGATTATACAGCACCTGGACGACGCGGCGCTGGTCGCCGACGAAATTGCCGATCTCGGGATCGAGCGCGACATGCAATCTGATGCGCTCGCGGACCAGCCGGTCCTGCACGCCTTCAACGGCATCGTCGATCGTCTTGCGGATATCGACCGGGCCGAGATTGAGCGACATCGCGCCGGCATCGATGGTCGCAAGATCGAGAATGTTGTTGATGAGCGCGAGCAGCGCGTCGGTCGAGCTGGTGATGTAGCCGACATATTCGGATTGCTTCGGGGTCAGCGGCCCGGTGCCGGGATCGCTGAGGAAATGCGCGAAGCCGATGATCGTCGTCAGCGGCGAGCGCAATTCGTAGGAAACGTGGTGGACGAAATCGACCTTCATCTGGTCGGCCGCCTCCAGCGCCTCGTTGCGTTCGCGCAAGGCCCGCTCGACATTCTCGGTGTCGGTGATGTCCTGGAACGTCAGCATGGTCGCGCCATCCGGCAGCGGCATCGTCATGCAGGCCAACACGCTGCCGTCCCGGCGCTCGAGCTTGAGCGCGAGCGGCACGCGATCGTCGATCCCGGTGATCGCGTCGCTGAGGCTCTGCCAGGCGGCGACATCGTCGAACAACGGCCGGCACCAGTCCTTGACCGCCTCGATATGCGGCTGGTCTTGCAGCTTCGCGGCGGAGAGCCGCCACATTTTCGCGAACGCCGGATTGAACAGTTGCACGCGGCCGTTGCTGCCGAACACCGCGACGGCTTCCGCCAGCTTGTCGAGCGTTTCACGCTGCACGTTGTTGAGCCGGTCGAAGCGGCGCGCCAGATCGAGGCTTTCGGTGACGTCGTCGAAAATGTAAGTGACGCCGCCTTCGGGATTCGGCGTGGTGACGACGGACACCGCGCGGCCGTCCGGCAGATACCAGACATCCTTCGCCGATTCGACCGCCCGGTAGGCGTCGTGCAGTTGCGCTTTCCAGCCACGGAAATCCGGCTGCTCGGGCAGCTTGCGCGCGGCGCGCAACTGGTCGAGCACGCTGGAATCATCCGGCGACGCATCGAGAAACGCGCGGTCGAGATCCCACAAGCGGCGATAGGAGTCGTTGTAGAACGCGAGACGACGCTCGCCGTCGAACACCGCGACGCCCGACGACAGTTGATCGAGCGTGCGGCGATGCGCCTCGGCCATCCGCACCAACGCGGCGCTCAGAGCCGCCGCCTCGCTGGCGTCGATCGCGATGCCGGCGCTGCCGCCGGGCACCCGCATCGCCTGCACATCATAGAGCCGGCGCGCGCCCGCCACCACGATCGGCAATCGCGCGGAGAATTGCGCGGTGTCGTCGAGCGCCCGCGCCAGCGCGCCGCGATCGCTGCTGTCGAGCAGTTCGAGATCGCGACCGGCGACGTCGATCGCGCTGGCGGCGTCGATCGCCTGCACGTAAGCGGCATTGACGAAGGTCAGGCCGCCGCCGGTGCGTCGGGTCCAGATCGGCCACGGCGCGGCCGCGGCGAGGCCGCGCAGCATTTCCGTCTCGTCCTGAAGGCTCTTGTGACGCTGCGTCATCTCGGCGAGCTCGCGCCGCAAGCCGCTCAGTTCACGGATGCGGACGATCGCCTGGCCGCCGATGGCGCGGCCCATCGCCTCGATGGCGCGGCCGCTCGACGTCATCAGATGAAGCGTAAAGCCCTCGCCGGATTCCAGCAGCGCATCGACGGCATGATCCATCCGCAGCGCCGGCTCCGGCGGCAGCCAGGTGCCGAAAGCCAGAATGCGCTGCGCCTGCGCGTCGGAATAATGCGGCACCAACAAAGCGATATCGCCGCTGATCTGCGGACGACTTTCGCCGGCGGGCCATGAGATCAAGACCTGCGGCTCGGCGAACAACAGCGCGCGAAACCGATCGGCATCGGCTTGCAGCTTGCGAATCTCGCCGCGCAGGGCCGCTTCGGTGGCGGCGGCGCGGGTGCGCGTGCGCATCAGCAGGATCGCCGACAGCACCGAGAATCCGAGCACCGCCGCCGCGATGACCAGCACCACGATTTCCTGCCGGTCAAAATCGAAATAGTCGATGACCGCATGATCGACGCGCTGCGCGGCCGCGGGGGTCATCGCGACGAGGCCCAGCGCGCCGCCGCCGACCAGCGACGAACACGACAGCATCAATCGACGCATCGCTGCGATCACGCCTAACATCCAATGCCCCAAACCGCGCGACGGCTCGACCGGCGTGACGGCCTCCGTTCGCGAATCGTTTGAAGATACCCTCTTCGCGAGTCATGCGGGAAGAGTCCGAAACAAGAACGCCAGTTTCGCCGCGAAAAAATGCCAGGTGAGTCTTTTGCGTCGGAGCCGTTGACCTACACGCGACACGCTGCGCCGCGCCCAGATCCCAGCGCGCTACCGTCCGGTGGAACCGAACCCGCTTGCACCGCGATCGGTCTCCGACAACGCCGCGACGACGACGAAGGCCGCGCGCGTGACCGGCGCGATCACCATCTGCGCGATGCGCTCGCCGCGTGTGATCGTGAACGGCTCCGCGCCGTGATTGATGAGGATGACGCGGATCTCGCCGCGATAATCCGCATCGATGGTGCCGGGCGAATTCAGAACCGTCACGCCGTGCTTGGCGGCCAGGCCCGAACGCGGCCGCACCTGCGCCTCGTATGCCGCCGGCAGCGCGATCGCGAGACCCGTCGGAATCATCGCAGACTTGCCCGGCGCCAGCACCATCGGCGCCGCGTCCGGCACCGCTGCGAGGAGATCGAGCCCCGCCGCGTGCGCGGTTTGGTAGGCCGGCAGTGGCAGGCCCTCGCCATGCGGCAATTGCCGGATATCGATCGTCACGGTTGCGGTCATGTGGTTTCCAGATGCGTCGTGATGCGCGCGATCAACGTCCGCGCGACGTCCTGCTTGCTCATGTCGGGCCAAGCTTCGCTATCGATGCTATCACGCCGCAGCAGATGCACCGTGTTGCGGTCGCCGCCCATGATGCCGGTCGCGGGCGACACGTCATTGGCGACGATCCAGTCGCAACCCTTGCGCGCGATCTTCGCCGCGGCATTGCCGAGCAGATTTTCGGTCTCCGCCGCAAACCCGATCACCAGGCGCGGGCGGCCTGCCGCTCGCCGCGACACCGTCGCCAGAATGTCGGGATTCTCGACGAGCGTCAGCGTGGGCATCAAGCTCCCGTTTTTCTTGATCTTTTGGGCGCCTTCGCTGGCGACGCGCCAGTCGGCCACGGCGGCGGCGAAGATCGCGACATCGCACGGTAGCGCCGCCTCCACCGCGTCGAGCATCGCGCGCGCGGATTCGATGCGAATGACGTTGACGCCGGCCGGATTGGCCAGATCGACCGGCCCGGAGATCAACGTCACCTCGGCGCCGGCGGCCCGCGCCGCGGCGGCGATCGCATAACCCTGCTTGCCCGACGAGCGGTTCGCGATGTAGCGCACCGGATCGATCGGCTCATGGGTCGGCCCGGCGGTGATGAGCACGCGGCGGCCCTGCAAGGTTTGCGCGATCGGCGGGCGCAGGAATTTATCGGCGGCATCCGCGATCTGCGTTGGCTCCGCCATGCGGCCCAAGCCTGCCTCGTTGCGCTCTGCCATCTCGCCGGCCTCGGGACCGATCATGGTGACGCCGTCGCGTTTGAGCTGGGCGACGTTGCGCGCGGTCGCGGCGTTGCTCCACATCAGCGGATTCATCGCCGGCGCCAGCAGGATCGGGCGGTTGGTCGCGAGCAGGATCGCCGATGCCAGATCGTCGGCGTGGCCATGCGCCATCTTCGCCATCAGGTCGGCTGTGGCTGGCGCGACGACGATCAGGTCGCTGTCCCGCGCCAACCGGATATGCCCGGCATCGAACTCGCTCTGCGGGTCGAACAGATCGGTATAGATCCGATTATGCGCCAGCGCGCTCGCCGCCAGCGGCGTCACGAATCGCTGCGCGGCTTTGGTCAGCACGCAGCGCACCTCGCTGCCGCGCTCCTTCAAGCGGCGGATCAGGTCGAGCGCCTTATAGGCGGCGATGCCGCCGCCAATGATCAGCGTCACGCGCGGGATCGGATTGCGCGGCGTCAGCGCAAGTTGCGGCGTCGGCTCCAACGCCTCAGGCGCAACGCCCTGCGCCGCTTCCCGCAGGATGACGCGAACCTCGTCCTCAACCGAACGGCCGCTCCGCGCCGCGCGCAGCCGCAATTCATCGCGGACGGCATCATCGAGTTTGCGGATCGTCAGATTTGCCATGATAGCAATGCTAGCGTCTGATTGATCGCAATGCAATCGTCACAGGCGCCACAAAATCACAAGGAATGTCAATGGGATGGCCCACAGCGCCAGCGTGCTCCAACGGTTGCGGCGAGCCTGCTCGCGGCCGATCGCGGCGACGGTCTCCGGGGCAAGCACGAGGCCCTCCCGGGTCATCAGTTCGAACTGCTCCAGCGTCGCCACCGCGCGCCCGGCGATCGCCGGCAACCCGGACATCAGCCGTCCGATCTCGCTGGCGCCGGCCACGGCGCCCTCGATCTTGCCACGCGGGCCAAGATTGAGCGTGATCCATTCCCGCACGACGGGATCGGCAATGGTCCAGATGTCGAGCTTCGGATCGAACGAGCGCGCGACACCCTCGACCACCACCATGGTTTTCTGCAGCAGGATCAATTCCGGTCGCGTCCGCATGTCGAACAGGCCGGTGACCTCGAGCAGCAAGGTCAGCAGCTTCGCCATCGAGATATCTTCGGCGGTGCGATTGTGGATCGGCTCGCCGATCGCGCGGATCGCCTGGGCGAAATTTTCCACCGAGTGATGGCGCGGCACATAGCCAGCCTCGAAATGCACCTCCGCGACGCGGCGATAATCGCGCGTGATGAAGCCAAAAAGAATTTCGGCGAGGAAGCGGCGCTCCTTCAGACCGAGCCGGCCCATGATGCCGAAATCGACCGCGACCAGCCGGCCTTCGGGATCGAGAAACAGATTTCCCGGATGCATGTCGGCATGGAAGAAGCCGTCGCGCAACGCGTGGCGCAGAAAACTCTGGATCACCTTGCGGCCGAGATCGACGCGATCGACCTGTGCCTCAGCGAGGCGCGTATGGTCGTTCAAGGCGATGCCGTCGATCCATTCCATCGTCAGCACGTTGTGGCTGGTGCGATCCCAATCGACCTGCGGCACGCGAAAATCCGGATCGTCGCGGGTGTTTTCCGCCATCTCGGAAAGCGCGGCGGCCTCCAGCCGCAAATCCATTTCCATGGCGACCGAACGCGACATCGTCGCGATGATTTCGACGAGACGCAAACGCCGCGCCTCGGATGAATGCTTCTCGGCGTTCTGAGCGACGAAAACGAAATCGCCGAGATCGCGCCGGAAGCGCGCGGCGACATCGGGGCGCAACACCTTCACCGCGACCGAGGTGCGAACGCCGTTCTTTTCAACATCGGCGCGATGCACCTGAGCGATCGAAGCGGCCGCGACCGATGGCCCGAACGTCACGAAGGCCTGGGCCACGGGCCGTTCCAGCGACGCGGCGACGACGGCTTCGGCTTCGGTTTGCGGAAACGGCGGCAGACGATCCTGCAGACTTTCGAGATCGCGCGCCATTGCGACGCCGACGACATCCGGCCGGGTCGCGAGAAATTGCCCGAGCTTGAGATAGGCCGGGCCCAGTCGGGTCAGCGCGCGCGACAGCCGGGCGCCGGATTTCACGCCGGGCCGCTCGACCAGCCGCGCCATCCGCAGCGCCAATTGCGCGGGCGGCGGCACCAGTGACGGATCGACAACGCCGAACACGCCTTCGCGGGCAAAAACATAGGCGGCGCGGACGAGCCGTGCGATATGCGTCGCGGCTGAAATCACAAACGCCAACCCGAATGCAGCGCGACGATGCCGCCCGACAGCACATCATGCTTGACGCGCGCAAAGCCGGCCTCTCGGATCATCTCGGAAAACACCGCGGGCTTCGGAAACTTGCGGATCGACTCGACAAGATAGCGATAGGACTCGGCATCGCCGGTCACGGCCTTGCCGAGCTGCGGAATCACATTGAAAGAGAACAGATCGTAGATCTTGTCGAGGCCGGGGACATCGACGCTGGAAAATTCAAGGCAGAGAAACCGGCTGCCTGGTTTCAGCACCCGATAGGCCTCCGCCAAAGCAAGATCGATGCGCGGGACGTTGCGAATTCCGAAGGCAATCGTATAGGCGTCGTAACGGCGATCAGCGAAAGGCAAGGCTTCGGCATTGCCTTCGATGAAGTCGACGCGGTCGTCGAGGCCAGCCTTTGCGGCGCGTTCGCGACCGACGGCCAGCATGCCCGTGTTGATGTCGCAGACCGTGGCGCGAAAGCCGTGACCGGACGCCTCGGCGGCGCGGAACGCGATATCGCCCGTGCCTCCGGCGACATCGAGCAGCGCGAACGACCGATCGCCGCGCGGTGGATTGAGCGCGGTGATCATGATATTCTTCCAGACGCGGTGCAGCCCGCCTGACATCAGATCGTTCATCAGGTCGTAGCGCCGCGCAACACTGTGGAACACGTCGTTCACCAGCGTCTGCTTGTCGCCGAGCGGCACATCCCGGAAGCCGAAATGTGTCGTATCGTCAGGTCGATCCATGGACTATCTCTCCGCGTGAGGGACCATAGCCTGCCGCGCCGGGCCGCGCCACAGCGGCTGCCGCCGCGACGCCGGGATCGACCGCCAGAACAGAGGTGGGGTTAATTCGGGAGGCAGCACGAAAATGGCGACGCAAATGAGCCGGATCATTCCGGTATTACGGATCTTCGATGTCGCCAAGGCGCGCGAGTTCTATCTTGATTTTCTGGGCTTTGTGGTCGTGTTCGAGCATCGTTTCGAGCCGGGTCTGCCGCTCTACATGCGGCTGGCGCTCGGCGAGGTCGTGCTGGACCTGAGCGAGCATCACGGCGACTGCGCGCCCGGCGCGAAAGTGCTCATCGAGACGTCGGGCCTGGTGGAATATCAGGCGCGCTTGATGGCCAAACGGTACGGCTATGCGCGGCCCGGGCTGGTCAAGCAGGACTGGGGCGCCACAACGATGACGATCGCCGACCCGTTCTTCAATCACCTCGTGTTCAGCGAGAGCGACGGCGATTTGGCGGCACTGCCGTCATCCCCCTCTCAGCACGCTCTTTCGCATGCCGATCAGAAATTCGGTATCGCAGAGGATTGATGATTGAACGCCGTCGTCGCGGAAACCGGTTAAACCGGTGAAGCCGGCTGATGATGGCCTATTGTGGAGCGGCGCGGATGCCCGAATTGCCCGAAGTCGAGACCGTGCGGCGTGGATTGCAGCCGGCGATGGAAGGCGCGGTGATCGTGCGGGCCGAGACGCGTCGCGGCGATCTCCGATTCCCGTTCCAGCCGGACTTCTCCGCGCGGCTCGACGGCCAGACCGTCGTCTCGCTTGGGCGTCGGGCGAAATACCTGCAAGCGGATCTATCGTCCGGCGACGTGCTGCTGATGCATCTCGGCATGTCGGGCTCGTTCCGCGTCGTGTCCAATGCCGCCGTGACGACGCCCGGCGGCTTTCACCATCCGCGCGGCGACGACCGCACGCATGATCATGTGCTGTTCCACATGTCGAACGGCGCGATGATCGTGTTCAACGATCCGCGTCGCTTCGGTTATATGAAGGTGTTGGCGCGCGCCGACATGGCGAGCGATCCGCTGCTGAAAGATATCGGTCCGGAACCGCTCGGTAACGAATTCGATGCCGCGATGCTGGCTGGCGCCTGCGCCGGCAAAAAGACCAGTCTCAAAGCCGCTTTGCTGGATCAGCGCGTCGTCGCCGGGCTCGGCAACATCTATGTCTGCGAGGCGCTTTTCCGCTCGCGGCTGTCGCCACGGCGGCTCGCAGCCACTCTCTCGACCAAGAAAAACGCGCCGACCGATCACGCGGTGCGATTGGTCGAAGCGATCCACGCGGTGCTGCATCAGGCGATCGCCGCCGGCGGCTCATCGCTCCGTGATCATCGCCAGACCTCCGGCGAGCTTGGCTATTTCCAACATTCGTTTCAGGTCTATGACCGCGAGGGCGAGTCCTGTTCGACCGGCGGCTGCGCCGGCATCGTCAAGCGTTTCGTGCAGAATGGCAGATCGACGTTCTGGTGCCCGAAATGCCAGCGGTGACGTCGTCGTAGCCGCCCCGGGGCGTCGTCAATTTACTTCGTTACGCAAATCACGCGGACGACCGACGCCGTGGCGTCGCCGCCGCTGAGCGCGCTGACGGCAACGCTGTTGTGTTTCAGAAACTCACTGACGACGTCTGACGGCACCAACACCGCCTGCGCGGCGGACGACGCCGGACCGGCGACAACGGCCGGCTTGAGCAGGGCGATGCCGGCGAAATGGCCGCTGCCGTCGCGCGCGGCGGCTCCCGACAATCCCGGTCCCGGCGCCGGCGACAATTTGGGATCGCCGCTGGCGGCCGGTGCGATCTGCGCCTTGGCGACACTGACCGCAGCGCCGCCGCTTTGATCTTGCGGATCGGCGATGCCGACGATATCGACCGACGCCGCGGCGGGCTTGGCTCCGATCGCGATCGGCAAGAGGCCGCGCGCGCCATAGAGCCGCAGCAGCGCCAGATCGTGCAGCCTGTCCTCCGCGAAACGCTCGGCATGGCCGTAACCGGGAACGACGATCGATTGGCAGCCGTCGACCATGAGCCGATCCGTTAATACGACGCCATCCACGCTGACCACCACGCCGGTCGCATATTCGACGTTCTTGCGCGGCGGCGGGACGCCGGCCTGTACGCCGGCCGGAAACGGCGTGAAGGCGGATGACATCGCGATCACCACCGGCTCCATGGTGCCCT
>JAQGJY010000449.1 GCA_028290325.1 Tardiphaga sp. | reverse complement strand
CAGTTGCCGGGAAGGTGGGGCGATCATTGGGGAAACCCTGAATCCGCGAGCCGGGAGACCTGCCAGAGCAGTTGACTGAATGGGCGGACGGGGTGATCCGCGACTGGTCGGCATGCGCATTCCATCTGGACGCGCCGCCCTCAGTCCTGCCCCGTGAACTATCTCTGGGGACAAGACCGATGAGCCTGTCGCTACATGTTTGCACGACCCGCCGCGCCGGCGAGGCAGTCGTCGAGCGATTATCCCCCGCCGGCGCGAGGCGCCATGCGGCGGTGGCGGCCGCAGGCCCGCCCGAGCCGGTGCGAATCATCCCCATGCAATGGCTGTCCGTCTGTTCGCAGGGCTGTGCCGTAGCGCCGAGCGCGCTGGGCCGCTGGTCCTCCGTCTATGGCCGTCTCTCCGAACAGGACATTCCCGAAATTCTCGCCGGCGCCGAGGCCGATGCCAACGCGCTTGATCGCATCGTGCCCTGGCGCGCGCGGCCCGCAATCTTCCGCAAGCGAAGCGTCGCCCGGCTTGCCACTCTGGAGCTCGCATGACCGATCTGGCCAAAATCCCCGTCACCGTCATCACCGGCTTTCTCGGTTCCGGCAAAACGACGCTGATCCGCCATCTGATGCGCAATCCCGGCGGCAAGCGGCTGGCGATTCTGGTCAATGAATTCGGCGCGCTCGGCGTCGATGGCGAAATTCTCAAATCCTGCGCCGACGAGAGCTGCCCGGTCGAGAACATCGTTGAGATGACCAATGGCTGCATCTGCTGCACGGTGGCCGATGACTTCATCCCGACTATCGAGGCGCTGATGACCCGGGTCCCGAAGCCCGATCATATCCTGATCGAAACCTCGGGCCTGGCGTTGCCCAAGCCGCTCCTCAAGGCCTTCGACTGGCCTGCGATCCGCACGCGCATCACGGTGGACGGCGTGATCGCGATTGCCGATGCCGAGGCGGTTGCCGCGGGACGCTTCGCGGCGGACCCGGCCCTCGTTGAGACGCAGCGGATCGCGGACACCAGCGTTGACCACGAGACCCCGCTGTCGGAAGTGTTTGAGGATCAGATCAACTGCGCCGACATCGTGCTGTTGTCCAAGGCGGACCTTGCCGGCGATGCGGGGCTTGCCGCGGCGCGCGCGGTGATCGAATCGAAATCGCCGCGCCGCGTTCCGATTCTGCCGATCACCGACGGCGTGATCGATCCGCTCGTCATTCTCGGCTTCAACGCGGCGGCTGAAAACGATCTGGGCGCGCGACCCTCGCATCACGACGCGGATGCGGATCACGAGCACGACGATTTCAACAGCGCGGTGATCGACCTGCCGGAATGCGCCGATCCCGAGCTTCTGGCGGACGCGATACGCCGGCTGGCGCGGGAGCAGCACATCCTGCGCGTTAAAGGGTATGTGGCCGTCACGGGCAAGCCGATGCGGATGCTGGTGCAGGCCGTCGGCGAACGGGTCCGTAGCCAGTTCGACCGGCCGTGGCGTAAAGACGAACTGCGCACGTCGCGGTTGGTGGTGATCGCGGAGCGTGACCACATCGACCCTGGCGCGATCCGCGCGACATTATGCGACGCACTGGGGGCCTGACGGCTCATGCACGTCATCTTTCGCGAAACTCATGGACTGGAAGAAACCGAGACACCGGTCGATCTGGGGCAGACTCCGGCTGATCTGGTCGTCCTTTCCTTTTCCGACAGCGACCTTGGGGCTTTCGCGGCGGGATGGCATCGCGCGAACGGATCGCTGCCGACGCTGCGGCTCGCCAACCTTGTGGCGCTGCAACACCCGCTTTCGATCGATACCTATGTAGAGGCGACCCTTGCCGGCGCTAAAGGCATCCTTATCCGGCTGATCGGCGGCGAGAGCTACTGGTCGTACGGGCTGATGCAGGTCGAGGCCTTGGCGCGTCGGTGCGGCATCGCGCTGGCTGTGCTGCCCGCCGATGGGCGCGAGGATCGCCGCCTGGACGCGATCTCGACCCTGCCGGTTTCGACGTTAAGGCGGCTGGCTGAGAATTGCGATGCCGGCGGCGCATTAGCCTCGCAGGCGGCGCTGGCGCAGTTGGCATTGGCAGCCGGACTCTCTGCCGGCCCCGTCGCGGGCGACACGATCGTTCCCGATTGCGGATGGTACGAGCCCGCGCGCGGCGTGATCGCGGGGCCGCCCGAGGGTGGTGCGGCCGTTGTCGTCGTTACCTTCTATCGCTCGTTTCTCGTCGCGGCGGATACCGAGCCCGTCGATGCCCTGATCGATGCGTTCCGCGACCGGGGATTTGCCGCGACAGGACTTTTTGTGAAGTCGCTCAAGGCACCGGCCGCGGCCGACTGGATCCGCGCGGAGCTCGACCGGATCGCTCCGGCGGCGGTCGTCAACGCCACCGCTTTTTCCGCGCGTGGCGATGATGGATTGTCACCGCTCGATCGCCCGGGCTGTCCGGTTTTTCAGGTGGCGCTGTCAACCGCGCGCCGCCGCGACTGGGCCGCGTCACCGCGCGGGTTGTCGCCCGGTGACCTGGCGATGCATGTGGTACTCCCCGAAGTCGACGGCCGTATCTTCGCCGGTGTGAGCAGTTTCAAATCGCCGGGGCGGCGGGATTCGGACTTGGAGTATTCGCGCTTCGCCCATCGCGCCGACGCGCCGCGCATTGATGCGATCGCCGATCGCGTCGCGGCCTGGTGCCGATTGGCCGCCACCGCGGCACCTGCGCGGAAAATCGCGCTCGTCCTTTCCAGCTATCCGGGGCGGGTGGACCAGATGGCCCATGCGGTCGGGCTGGATGCCCTGGCGTCCACCGAGATGATCTTGGCCGATCTGGTACGTGACGGTTACGATGTGGCACCTGGCGGACCCCTTGCGTCGGCGCTGTTGATCGAAACCCTGGACTGGCCGGTTACCGCGTATCGCGCCGCGCTGGCGGCCTTGCCGCAGCGGCTTCGCGCGGACCTCGAGGCCGACTGGGGTCTCCCGGAAGATGACCCAGCTGTGGTGAATGGCGCGTTCCGATTCGTCGCGTTTTGGCGAGGTTCGGCACTCGTCGCGCTGCAGCCCGAGCGCGGCACGGTGGCGACACGCGATGCCACGTATCATGATCTGGCCCATACCCCGCGCCACGGCTATGTCGCCTTTTATCTCGGGCTGCGGACCCAGGCTATTCAGGCGCTCGTGCATGTCGGCGCGCACGGCACCCTCGAGTGGCTCCCAGGCAAGGCGGTGGCTCTTTCTGACATCTGCTGGCCTGAGGCGCTCACCGGCGCGCTACCGGTGATCTATCCGTTCATTGTCAACGATCCCGGCGAGGCGGCCCAGGCCAAACGTCGCCTGGGCGCCGTGACGCTGGGGCACCTGCCGCCGCCTCAGATGGCAAGCGCGGTACCCACGGGCTTGTCGCGGCTCGAAAATTTGCTCGATGAATATTCCACCGCCGACGGTCTCGATCCGTCGCGGCGCGTCCGCCTAATCGACGCGATCCGGTCCGAAGCGCAGAACGCCGGCGTCGAGCAGGATCTTGGCCTCACCG
>JAQGJY010000413.1 GCA_028290325.1 Tardiphaga sp. | reverse complement strand
CGAAGATGAGCGGCTTTGCTCCTCGCGATGACGGGAACCTACCCGATCAACCGCGCGAACATGGTGGCGTCGACATTGCCGCCGGACAGCACGATCACCACCGTCTTGCCGCGCGCGTCGAACTTGCCCGCCAGCAAGGCCGCCAGCGCCACCGCGCCGCCGGGCTCGGCGACCAATTTCAGATCGCGAAACAGGAATGCGATTGCGACGCCGACCTCGGCATCCGTCACCGTGACGCCCTGCGACAGCAGTTTCATGTTGATCGCGAAGGTGATCTCGCCGGGAATCGTCGCCATCAACGCATCGCAGATGGTGCGGCCTTCGGCGCGGTGCGGCTCGCGCCGCCCGGCCCGCAGCGAGCGCGCGTGATCATCGAATCCGTCCGGCTCGGCGGACATGATCGCGGCATTCGGAAACGCCGCCTTGATCGCGGTGGCGGTGCCGGCGACCAGGCCGCCGCCGGAGGCCGGAGCCACCACGATGTCCGGCGCGATGCCGAGCGCCGTCATGTCCTTCGCGATCTCGAGCCCGACGGTGCCCTGCCCCGCGATGATCAGCGGATCGTCATAAGGCGGCACGATTGTGGCATCGCGTTGCTCGGCGATATCGCGCGCGATCGCCTCGCGATCCTCGGTCATGCGATCGTACAGCACCACCTCCGCGCCATAGCCCTTGGTGCGTTCGCGCTTCGACAGCGGCGCATCGGCGGGCATCACGATCGTCGCGGGCATGCCGTGGATCTGCGCGGCGGCGGCGACGCCCTGCGCGTGATTGCCCGACGAAAACGCCACGACGCCGGCGGCGCGCGCTTTCTTCGGGATCGATGA
The DNA here is from genome assembly GCA_028290325.1 of Tardiphaga sp. Taxonomy (GTDB): domain Bacteria; phylum Pseudomonadota; class Alphaproteobacteria; order Rhizobiales; family Xanthobacteraceae; genus Tardiphaga. The sequence continues at coordinate 5,558 of JAQGJY010000413.1, read as the reverse complement.
GATTTTGTTGAACGCGCCGCGAAACTTGAACGAGCCGGTGCGCTGCAGCACCTCGGCTTTCAGGAACACGCGCGCGCCGGTGAGCGCATCGAGCGCCGGCGACGACAGCAACGGCGTGCGCACGGCATAGGGTTTCAACACCGCGGCGGCGGCCTCGATATCGGCGATGGTGACGGATGGACGGAATGGCTGGGTCATGCGCCGTTGTATCGCGATCGGCGCAGCGGGAAAAGGCCGCTAAAGTGGCGCGAGCGCGCCAATCGCGTGCGTGTCGCCGGCGGTCGGCGCGCCGCCCGCGATATTGGCGATGAAGATGCGTGCGGCGCTGTCCCACGAATGTCGCTGCGCGAAGGCGACGCAATCACCCGGCGCGATCGTCAGAGCGGCGAGGCAGGCCAGCCGCAGGTCATTGTTGAGCACCCCGACAGGCGACGAGCCGATGACGTCGCGCGGTCCCGCCACCGGAAACGCCGCCACCGGAACGCCCGAGGCCAGGGCTTCGAGCATCACGAGGCCGTAAGTGTCGGTCAGGCTCGGGAACACGAACACATCCGCGCCGGCATAGGCCTGCGCCAGTTGCTCGCCATGCAACGCGCCGCGAAACACCGCCTGCGGAAACGCGCGTTCCAGCGCCGCTCGCGCCGGACCATCGCCGACGACGACTTTCGTGCCCGGCAGATCGAGGCTCAAAAACGCCGCCAGATTCTTTTCGACCGCGAGCCGTCCGACCGACAGAAACACCGGCTTTGGAAGATCGGATGCCAGATCACGCGGATGAAACAGATTGGTATCGACGCCGCGCGGCCACAGCACGACATTGTTAAAACCGCGCTCGCGCAGTTCCGTCGCCAACGCCGGCGTCGCCGCCATCACCGCGCGGCTGTCGCGATGAAACCAGCGCAACGCCGCCCACACCCAGCCTTCCGGGATTGGCAGCCGCGCCGTCACGTAATCCGGAAATCGGGTGTGAAAGCTTGTCGTGAACGGCAATCCGCGACGGCGACAATAATATCGCACGGCGAGGCCGAGCGGGCCTTCGGTCGCGATGTGGATGTTGTCGGGCGCGGCTGCCGCGATCAGCCGCGCGATCTTGAACGGCGACGGCAAAGCCAGACGCAGGTCGCGATAGCCCGGCATCGCCACCGTGCGAAACGATTGCGGCGTCAGGACGCTCACCTCGACGCCCTGCGCCCGCGCGGCGGCGGCCGTCATCATCAATGTGCGGACGACGCCGTTGACCTGCGGCTGCCACGCATCGGTCGCGATCAGGATTCGCATCAGGCGGCTTCCACGGCGGCCATGGCGACAGGCAGCGCGCGCCGCAACGGGTTGCTCCAGTCGATGATCTCGAAGCGGCCGTCGCCGTGCTCGACCAAGGCGGTGCAGCTTTCCACCCAGTCGCCGCAATTCATGTAGCGGATGCCGTGCTCGTCGCGGATCGTCGCGTAGTGGATGTGGCCGCAGATCACGCCGTCAGCATCATGGCGGCGGGCTTCGTTGGCCAGCGTCTGCTCGAACGCGCCGATATAGTTGACGGCGTTCTTCACCTTCAGCTTGGCCCATTGCGACAGCGACCAATAGGGCACGCCGAACAGCTTGCGAAACGCGTTGACGAGACGATTCATCTGAATCGCGAAATCGTAGGCCTTGTCGCCGAGATGCGCGAGCCAGCGCGCGTTCTGCACCACGAGGTCGAAGATGTCGCCATGAATGACCAGATAGCGCTTGCCATCGACGCCGATATGGATCGCGTCTTCGGCCACCTCGATGCCGCCGAAATGCGTGCCGTAATACGAGCGGAGAAACTCGTCGTGATTGCCCGGCACATAGATGATGCGCGCGCCCTTGCGCGCCTTTCGCAGCATCTTCTGCAACAGGTCGTTATGCGATTGCGGCCAGTGCCACGACGATTTCAGCGCCCAGCCATCGACGATATCGCCGACCAGATAGATCGTGTCGGCATCGTGGACGCGCAGGAAATCCAGCAGCCTGTCGGCCTGTGATCCGCGTGCGCCGAGATGCACGTCCGAGATGAACAATGTGCGGAAACGCCGTTCCGGATTGTCGTCACTCATGCCCCACTCTCCATGCGCGAGCGAATACGCGATTTGCATGACAGCGCCACGACGCCACTTACGCAACGCGCGGCAATTCCCGCTCAAACGACACCAGCGTGTAGACGCCAAACGGTGCGAGTTTGCGACGCTCGACCAGGATCGCGTCGCCGCTGCGATCGGCCCAGGCCTGCAGCCGCGCGAAGGGAAATTCCGGACGCAGCCCCATCTTGCGTGTGCGTTTCGCGGCCCAGCGCTCGATCGCGGCGGAGACGCCGGTTTCGGAATACAGATGGTTGACCAGAATGATACGCCCGCCGGGCTTCAGCACGCGCTGGCATTCGGACAACACCTGTTCGGGATTCTCCACCAGCGTGATGACGAATTGCGCGACCACGCAGTCGAACGTCGCGTCCGCGAAGGTCATGCGATGCGCGTCCATCTGATAGACCGCCTTGACGTGCGGGAAGCGGCCGGTCGCCATCTTGGCCATCGCCTTGTCGAGCATCGGCGCGCTGAGATCGATGCCGGTGACGTCGTTGGTCGCGTCGTAGTCGCCGAATGACAAGCCAGTGCCGACGCCGACCTCGAGAATCTTGCCGCCGATACGGCGTGCCGCCAGGGCCGCCGCGCGACGGCCGGTCAGCATCACCGGGCCGCAGATCGCGTCATAGATCGGCGCCCAGCGCGCATAGGCGGTTTCAACAGTGGTTTGATCGAGATCGAAACTCGTCATCCGTGCCCTCGCGGTCTGTCCCGCGTGGCTGATAGCAGCGCCGTGCGACAAACTGGCGACAGGGATCGGGAGCCGTCACCTTTGAGGCTCCCCTTCCAGCGCGCCTTGAAGCACGGCGGCGGCGGGCTCGGAACCGGCTCAATCCCACCGATAAAAATGATGCACCGGGCCGTGGCCGCGCCCGACGTCGAGCCGATCCGCCGCCGCGATCGCGGCGCTGATGAAGTTTTTCCCCGCCCGCACAGCGGTCTCCAGATCGTCACCCTTGGCAAGCTGCGCCGCGATCGCCGACGATAGCGAGCAGCCGGTGCCGTGCGTATTCTTCGTGGCGACACGGGGCGCCGCCAGCGCCACGACGCGCTCGGCCGTCACCAGATAGTCGATGCTCTCAGGCCCGCTGCCGTGCCCGCCTTTGATCAGCACCGCGCGGCAGCCGAATGCAAGCAGCCGCCGCCCCTGATCGGCGATCGCGTCGTCATTCGCAGCGACAGCCTCGCCGAGCAGCGCCGCCGCCTCCGGCAGGTTCGGCGTGATGAGGTCCGCGCGCGGGATCAATGTCGTGCGCAACGCCGCCACGGCATCGGGCATCAACAGCGAGTCGCCCGAGGTCGCGACCATCACCGGATCGAGCACGACATGCGGCGGCTGCCAGCGCATGAGCGCCGCGACGATGACCGCGATCACGTCGCGCTGCGCCACCATGCCGATCTTCACCGCCTTGACGTCCAGGTCCTGAAACACCGCATCGATCTGTGCCGTCACGAAGGCGGCCGGCACCGGATGCACGGCGCGCACGCCCTGGGTGTTTTGCGCGGTCAAGGCGGTGACGACCGATGCGCCATAGGCGCCGCAGGCGGCGAAACTTTTCAGATCGGCCTGAATGCCCGCGCCGCCGGAGGAATCCGAGCCGGCAATGGTCAGTGCGATGGGGATCGGCATGGTCTGGCTTCCGTCGCGAAGGGTTTTGTCTGTGCTATCGCGCGGCAGCGGCGCCAGCAAGCGGCACGCTTTTGCGTCCGTCCGCGCTCTCCGGCATACTGGCGCAAATCAGTTCGGAGACGCGGCGATGGTTCCTTTTTTCGTGCAGTTCAAATGCAAGCTCGGCCAGTCCTATGCCGTCGCCAACGCCATCGCCGAGGCCGAAATCGCCTCCGAGATTTACTCGACCGCCGGCGATTACGACCTGCTGGTCAAATTCTACGTCGATAACACCACCGATATCGGCCATTTCGTGAATGAAAAAGTGCAGATCATTCCGGGCATTCAGGACACCCACACGATCATCACCTTCAAGGCGTTCGGAGCGTAGGCCTCGTCGATATGAGTTGGCCTGTCCCTGGCGCGGCACGACGCAAGCGGAGCGCGGCGTTGGCCGAGGCCACGCCGCATCATCCGGGACGGGCCAGCCGATCAGCTCGCCTTCGCCAAAACCGGCGTGACCGCCGCATCCGGATCGGCCTCGTCGTCGGCCATGGCCGCGATCGGCGACATCGGCGGCTCGCGCAACCGCTTCAGCCCCAGCGCCCGCTCGCGCAGAATGACGAAGATGCCCGCCGCCGCGACCAGCGTCGCGCCGAATAGGACGGACGATGTCGGGATTTCGCCGAACATCCAGAAGCCGAGCAAGAACGCCCACAGCATCGCCGTATAATCGAACGGCGCCAGAAACGACGCCGGCGCGTAACGATAGCTGTCCGTGAACAGCATCTGGCCGAGGCCACCGGCGATGCCGATGCCGATCAGGATCGCCAGTTCGAAACCCGTCTCGGGCATGCGCCAGCCGAACGGCGCGGTGAGCAGTGACACCCCCATCACGATCAGCGTCATGAAAATCACGATCGCCGCCGAACTTTCCGTCGCGGTCAGGCGACGGATCTGGATCGTCGCGCCGCCGGACGACACGGCGTTGGTCAGCGCGAAGGCCAGCCCTAACGTCATCGACGCGGTCAGCTCGGCATGGTTGCCGAGATACGGCATCAGCATCAGGAACACGCCGCCGAACCCGACCACGACGGCCGACCAGCGATAGGCGTGGACCTTTTCCTTCAGGATCAGCGCGGCGAAAATCACGGTGATCAGCGGCGCGATGAAGGCGATCGCGGTGACGTCGGCGATCGGCAGCCGCGCCAATGCGCCGAAGGTGCAGAACGTGCCGATGACGCTGAAGATGCCGCGCACCAGATGCGCCTTGACGCGGCTGGTTTTGAGCGCGCCGCGCAACTGGCCACGCATGCCGAAAAAGATCACGATCGGAATCAACGCGAACAGGCCGCGAAAGAACACCACCTCACCGACGGGAAACACGCCGCCGAGATAACGCGCCTGCGCGCCCATCAGCGCGAACATCATCGTGCTGGCCAGTTTCAGCGATACGGCTTTGAGCAGGTTCATGCAGGAGTCGCGGGACAATTGGCGGCGGAATGGCCGCACCTAATCAGGGCGATCCCGCGTCGAGAACCCTTGCCGTCACATGGCTCGCGCGGAGCGTATGCAAATCGACTGATTCGGATTGCGGACCCTCGTTATCCTGAGAGCCGGACCGACAAGCGGAGTGACGGCGATCTCCTGTTTCAACACGCTCGCTATTCCGGCTTCTTCGGCCGCTTCGGGCCATCCACCGGCGGCAGCGATTTGATGAATGTCGCGATCGCCGCCCGATCGGCCGCCGGCAGCAGCGCCAGGTTGCGCACGACCCGGGTCATCGAGCCGCCGACCGAATCGCCGTCCGGCGTCTGGCCGGTCTCCAGAAAATACGCGATGTCGTTTTC
>JAQGJY010000030.1 GCA_028290325.1 Tardiphaga sp. | reverse complement strand
AAGGACCGCTTCCGTCGCGATCTCGGCGGCATTCTGGAGGCCTATACCGAGGTCGCCAAGCGGCTCGGTATTCTGATGGAAAACGAACGTCCGGCGGGCTCCGGCCCGGTGCTGGTCAAGAGCTGAGGATTTGACGTGAAAGCGCGTGTCACCGTCACGTTGAAGACCGGCATTCTGGATCCGCAGGGCAAGGCCATCGAGGGCGCGCTGAAATCGCTCGGCGTCGATGGCATCGCCAGCGTGCGCCAGGGCAAGGTGTTCGACATCGAAATCTCAGGTGGCGACACCGCCAAGGCGGAGGCGGCGTTGAAGGACGCCGCCGACAAGCTGCTGGCGAATACGGTGATCGAGAATTATGCCATCGAGGTGCAGGGCTGAGAGACGTCTGTGGTGGCAAGATCAGCGCAGACTTAATCGATGGATCTTGAAATCCACGCAGCCCCGGCAGGCCAATATGGTTGAAAAGCTCGACGGGTTGAATCATGGCGGGCAAGCCGTCCGCATGTCCATGCGACGCGCCACCTCTGTCGCCTCACTGTCCGCGTGATTCCATAGAAATGTCCGAACAATGAAATCAGCCATCCTCGTTTTCCCCGGCATCAACCGCGAGCGCGACATGGCGCGCGCGCTGCGCCTCGCGTCGGGCCATGAGCCGACAATGGTCTGGCACGCCGAGACGTCGCTGCCAAAAGGCACCGACCTTGTCGTCGTACCCGGCGGGTTTTCCTACGGCGACTATCTGCGCTGCGGCGCCATCGCCGCGCGCGCGCCCGTGATGGCGGCGGTGCGTGAGTTTGCCGCCGACGGCGGGCTGGTGCTCGGCGTCTGCAACGGCTTTCAGATTCTCTGCGAAAGCGGATTGCTGCCCGGCGTGCTGATGCGCAACGCGAAACTGAAATTCCTCTGTCACGACGTGCATCTGCGCGTCGAGCGCAGCGATACGCCGTTCACGCAAGGCTACAATGCCGGCCAGGTGATCCGCGTGCCGATCGCGCATGGCGAAGGCAACTACGCCGCCGATGACGAAACCATCAGGCGGCTCGAGGGCGACGGCCGCGTGCTGTATCGCTATTGCGCGGCGGATGGCTCGATCGGCGATCATTCCAACATCAACGGCGCGGCGCGCGGCATCGCCGGCATCATCAGCGAGCGCGGCAATGTACTCGGCATGATGCCGCATCCGGAAAACCACGTCGAAGACATCATGGGCTGCACCGACGGACGCGGGCTGTTCGCGGGTTTGGTGGAGCATCTGGAGCGGGCGGCGTGATCGCGGCGCTGGCGACATCGATCGTCGCCGCGCTGTCTTTGCTGGTCGGTGCTGACCGTGCCGGCGCGCAAAATTATCCCAACCATCCGATCACCATGATCGTGCCGTTCGCGGCGGGCGGCACGTCGGACGTGATCGCGCGTGTGGTCGCCGAACAGATGGCGGTCACGCTCAAGCAACCGATCGTCATCGAGAATATCGCGGGCGCGGGCGGATCGACGGCGCTGAGCCGCGCGGCGCAGGCGGCAGCGGACGGCTATACGATCGCGATCGGCAATGCCGGCACCAGCGCGGCGGCCTACACGATCTATCCAAAGCTGACGTTCACGCCGGATTCGTTTGTCGCGATCGGCATGGTGGCGAAGACCTTCGGCATCGTGGCGTTGCGGAAGGATTTTCCGGCGGCGAATTTGCAGGACTTCATCGCTTACGCCAAAGCCCATCCGGGCAAGGTCAATCTCGGCCACGCCGGTGTCGGCTCGTCAAACTATCTGATCTGCAAAAGTTTCGAACAGGCGGCCGGCATCACCATTACGCTGGTCGGCTATCGCGGCGCGGCGCCCGCGCTGACCGATGCGATCGGCGGCCAGATCGACGGCGTCTGCGATGCGGCGGCCTCCGTATCGCCGGCGATCGCCGACAAGCTCCTGAACGGCATCGTGACCGGATCGACCAGGCGGCTCGCGACGCTGCCCGATCTGCCGACGTCGGCGGAGGCCGGCCTGCCGGAGTTCGAGGCGCAAGGCTGGAACGGGCTGTTCGCGCCGAAAGGAACCTCGCCGGAGATCATCGCGCGGCTCAACGCGGCGGTCAAAACCGCCGTCGACAGCGACGCGGTGAAAGCGCGGTTCAAGACCCTGTCATCAGTTGCGCCCGAGGCCGACGAGCATGGGCCTGAGGTGCTGCAAGCGCTCGTCACGCGCGATGTCGCCAAGTACAAGAAGCTGCTCGAGGCGAAGTGAGGGGCGACTTTTCAGAGTAGCGCGCTCTCCCCGCATGCGGGGAGAGGTAAGTCAATGTAGGTTGCTCGCGAGATGACCTCAGTGATTGCCCGCGACGATCGCCTCAGCATCCATCGCCGGCATCTTGGTCTTGATCCGCTTGATGGTGCCGGAGAACGTGAACAGCGAGCGCTCGGCGGATTTCAAAATGCCGCGCAGGAAGATCAGCGAGCCGCCGACGCGGGTCATTTCGCCCTCGCATTCGATCAACTCGCCTTCCTTCGCCGCGTCGAGAAATTCGCAGCCGAACGAGATCGTCACGCCCGGGCCTTCCAGTACCGGCGAGGCGATCGCGAACAGGCAGTAATCCGCGAACGTCATATAACAGCCGCCGTGGACGTTGCGCATGCCGTTGAGGTGCTTGCGCTCGACGCGGAAAGCGCAGCGGACGCGGCCGTCGGCTTCGATCTTGTGCCAGAACGGCCCGTTATTGCTCTCAAAGGAATCGCGGCTCCAGGTGGTCCAGCCGGCGAATTCACCCTCGGTGGCGACGACCTTGTCCGGGCGGTGGCGCTTGGCGGTTGGCGGCGTGGCAACGTTCACTGGCTGGCTCCTCAAAATCCTGATCTGCGGGTCTTAAATCCGATCCCGGATCAGACTGCAAACGCCGCGCCACGCCGCTGTGCGGGACATCCGGCATAAAGCCCTTTTCCCGCCGTCCCGATCTGCCTAAAAGGGGCCCTTCATTGTAGATCGAGCGACATGAACCAGCCCAACACGCATCCCGAGATCACGCCCGACCTCGTCGCCAGCCACGGCCTCAAGCCGGATGAATATCAGCGCATTCTCGATCTGATCGGGCGGGTGCCGAGCTTTACCGAACTGGGCATCTTCTCGGCGATGTGGAACGAGCACTGCTCGTACAAGTCGTCGCGCATCCATCTCAAGGGGCTGCCGACCAAGGCGCCGTGGGTGATTCAGGGGCCGGGCGAGAATGCCGGCGTGATCGACATCGGCGACGGCCAGGCGGTGGTCTTCAAGATGGAGAGCCACAACCATCCGAGCTACATCGAGCCGTATCAGGGCGCCACCACCGGCGTCGGCGGCATTCTGCGCGACGTCTTCACGATGGGCGCGCGGCCGATCGCCTGTCTCAATGCGCTGTCGTTCGGCGCGCCGGAGCATCCGCGCACGCGGCATCTGGTGAGCGGCGTCGTCGCCGGCGTCGGCGGCTACGGCAATTCATTCGGCGTGCCGACGGTCGGCGGCCAGACGCGCTTTCACAGCCGCTATGACGGCAACATCCTGGTCAACGCGATGGCGGTCGGCCTCGCCGACGCCGACAAGATCTTCTATGCGGCGGCGTCCGGCGTGAACATGCCGATCGTCTATCTCGGCTCCAAGACCGGCCGCGACGGCATCCACGGCGCGACCATGGCGTCGGCCGAATTCGACGACGACTCGGCCGAGAAGCGCCCGACCGTGCAGGTCGGCGATCCGTTCGCGGAGAAATTGCTGCTGGAAGCCTGCCTCGAAATCATGGCGGCCGATTGCGTCGTCGCGATTCAGGATATGGGCGCGGCGGGTCTGACCTGCTCCGCCGTCGAGATGGGCGCGAAGGGCGATCTCGGCGTCGATCTCAATCTCGATGCCGTGCCGACGCGCGAAACCGGCATGAGCGCCTATGAGATGATGCTGTCGGAAAGCCAGGAGCGCATGCTCATGGTGCTGAAGCCCGAGAAGGAAAAACAGGCCGAGGCGATCTTCAGGAAGTGGGGGCTGGATTTCGCGATCGTCGGCTATACCACGCCGACCGAGCGTTTCGTCGTCCGCCATGGCGGCGTCGTGATGGCCGATCTGCCGATCAAGGAGCTCGAAGCGCAGGCGCCGCTTTACGATCGCCCGCACGTGGCGTCGCCGCTGCTGCCGACAATCCATGCGCGCGACGTGGCGCAGCCGATGAGCATCGCCGACACGCTGGAGACGATGATCGCGACGCCCGAATTATGTTCGAAGCGCTGGGTGTGGGAGCAATACGATCACGTCATTGGTGGCAACACCGTGCAGCGGCCCGGCGGCGACGCGGCGGTGGTGCGGATCGAGGATGGCCCGAAGGGGCTGGCGATGACCTGCGATGTCACCCCGCGTTATTGCGAGGCCGATCCCTATGAGGGCGGCAAGCAGGCGGTCGCGGAAGCCTGGCGCAACATCACGGCGGTCGGCGGCCGTCCGCTGGCGATCACCGACAATCTCAATTTCGGCAATCCCGAACGGCCCGAGATCATGGGCCAGTTGGTCGGCTGCCTGAAGGGCATCGCGGAAGCCTGCATCGCGCTCGATTTCCCGATCGTGTCCGGCAACGTCTCGCTCTACAACGAAACCAACGGCCGGGGTATTCTGCCAACGCCGTCGATCGGCGGGGTCGGGCTGCTGGCCGATTTCACCAAGTCGGCGACCTTGGCGTTCAAGGCCGAAAGCGAGGCCATCCTGGTGATCGGTGAGACGCAGGGCTGGCTCGGACAGTCGGTTTATCTGCGCGACATCTGCCAGCGTGAGGAGGGCGCGCCGCCGCCGGTCGATCTCGCCGCCGAGAAGCGCAACGGCGATGTCGTGCGCGGCATGATTCACGCCGGCACCGCGACGGCGGTGCATGACATTTCCGACGGCGGATTGCTGATCGCGCTGACCGAGATGGCGATGGCCGGCCATATCGGCGCGCAGCTCGACGCCGCGCCGGCCGCGACGCTGCCGCATGCGTATTGGTTCGGCGAGGATCAGGCGCGTTACATCGTGACGGTGAAGCAGGACGATCTGCTCGGGGTGATGACCAAGCTGCGCGCAGTCGAGGTGCCGTGCGTGCAGATCGGCGTCACCGGCGGCGACAGCCTGGCGATTACAGGCGAACGCGCGGTGCATGTCGAGCATCTGCGCAGCGCGCATGAGCGCTGGCTGCCGGGCTATATGAACTCGAAAAACTAACGTGACGCATTTTAGATCGCACTAAATCAACCGCCTGACGACCTGCAGCCGCCGCGCCATCGCCACAACGATCCAGCTTCCCGCCAGCGTGCCCGCGAACACGATCGCGAATTTTGCGAAGGGCGACAGCGCCAGATCGAACACCGCGTATTGCAGCCAGATGATGAAGATGTAGTGCACGAGGTAGACGCCATAGGCCGATGGCCTCAGCGTATCGAGCAGCGTGAGCCGCGTAGCGGCGAAGCGCAGCATGGCGGCGATCAGCGCGCAGGCCATCGCGGCGCTGAACACCGCGAACGCGATCGCATAGGCCGCTTCGAACCACGATGGCAGGACGTTCGGGTCGGGCAGCACGCCGCGTTTAACATAGACCAATGCAAGAATGCCGGCGTAGCCGATCAGCGCGATGCCCAGCCATCGCGGCCAGTGTCGCGTGAAGGCGCCGCGCCCATCGAGCAATCCGCTGCGCAAATCGCTGGCGCCGATCAGCAGGCCAACCACAAACGACGACGCATAGAGCAGGATGCGGCTGGTCTGGATCGGGATCGGGCCGAAGGCCAGCCACGCCGCATCGCCGACCGCGATCCGCAGCGGTACATAGGCCACGATCGTCAGCACGACAAAGCCCGCGACGGCGATGCCGGGCCTGTCGCGCAACGCCGCGATGGCGCGGGCGCCGCGACCGACGACGCGCGGTGCGGCGATCCACAACAACGCCGCCAGTGCATCGAAGGCCAGCAGCACCCACAGAAACCACGCCGGGCCGGACGGCCACGGTCCGACGGCCATCGTGCGCCACCAAAAATGCAGCAGGCTGAAATCCGTCGTGCCGGGCGCGTGATAGCGCAGGAAGGTCGGGTAATAAGCGATCGGCATCAGGACGAAGATCGATATCAAAAACGGGATACCGAGCCGCCACGCCCGATCGCGCAGGAATCTCGCCGGCCGCTTGCGCCCGAGTTCGCTCCAGACGAACAGGCCGGAGATGAGAAACATCGCGGCCATGAAGAAACTGTCATTGAACAGCACGACGAGATCGAACCCGAGCCAGCGCGCTTTATCGCCATTGCCGAAATACGTGAAGTTCAGCACCGAATGATGCACCAGCACGAGCAAGGTGATGAGCGTCCGCGCGCGATCGAGCGCCGTGATGCGCGCCGCCACTCACAGCACCTTCTTCGCGCCGGGAATTTGCCGCAGCAATGCGCTCGTCGCCCAGCTGAGCGCCAGCGTTCCGCCGAATGCGATCAACGCCTTGGCGATCGCGGGGGCGTCGATGTCGAACAGGTAATACTGGATCCACAGCACGAACACATAATGCACGAGGAAGATGCCGTAGGCGTCGTGCCGCAACGGATCGAGCAGGCTCCGTCCGGCGGTCTTGAACCGTAAAAAGTAGGCCAGCAGCGCGAACAGCATCGCGGCGCTGAAGACCACGAAGGCCAGGCCATAGCAGAACTCGTACCAGGGCGGCGGCGTGCCGGGATTGCCGATCACGTCGCGCTTGATCCAGATCAGCATCCACATCGCGAGGTAGGGGATCAGCGCGGCGATCATCCAGCCAAGCCACTGTTTCGGCAACGCGCCTTGCGCGCCGAGCAGCCCGGACGAAAAGCCGGCGGCGCCGATGCCGATTCCGAACGCGAAATAGGTCGCGTACAGCAGGACGCGGCTGGCCTGCACGGCGATCGGGCCGAGCGCGAACCATTGCGACGGGCCATAGTATAATCGCGCCGGGACGTAGATCAGCGCCGTCACCGCCACGAAGACGAGAAAATAGGTCAGCGGCCTGGCAAAGCCTTTTTGCGACAGGCGGTTCAGCGGATCGATGCTGCGCGGCGAGACCAGCCGATAGATCAAGCCGGCGATGACGCCGAACACCAGCAACACCCACGTGAACCAGATCGGCCCGGCCGGCCACGGGCCCTGCGTGATCGTCTTCCACCAGAACGCGATAAAGCCGGGATGCTGATCGCGCGGCTCGACGGCGTAATAGGCGAGCGGGATGATCGTCAGCGCGCCGATCGCGAAGGGCAGGCCGAGCCGCAGCAGGCGGTCCTTGGTGAATTCGCCGGGCGCGCGATGCGCGAGCGACGGCCAGACGAACAGCCCCGACAGGAAGAAGAACATCGCCATGAAGTAACTGTCATTGGCGAGCACGATGGCGTCGAAGCCGATCCAGTTTTTCGCGTCGGTATGGCCGAAGAACGTATAGGGGATCACCGCATGATGGATCAGCACCACGATCGTGAGGAACGTTCGCGCGCGGTCCAGCGCCATGTTGCGCGTGGACTCGCGGGGCCAGGCCTGCGCCGGCGTCGTGGTGTTCGTCATCGCGGTCATGCGGCCTCGGGGTGTTCGCTCAACTGTTGCCGCAGCAGCGGATATTGGGCAAGGGCCAGGCGTTCTTGCCGTTCGAGGCGGCCTAGTCGCGGTCAATCAGGGTGACGCCGCGCCAGGTTCGCGCTAGTTTGCTTGCGATCGCGCGCGACGCCGCAGCGCGATTCGTGGATGGGAGATGCGTGAATGCCGATGGATGCCCGAGATATCGAATCGATGATCAAGGCCGCTTTACCCGACGCCGAGGTTACGATCCGCGATCTCGCCGGCGATGGCGATCACTATGCCGCCACCGTGATCTCGGAGTCGTTTCGCGGCAAGTCGCGGGTCCAGCAGCATCAGATCGTCTATCAGTCGCTGCAAGGCCAGATGGGCGGCGTGTTGCACGCTCTGGCGTTGCAGACCGGCGTGCCGGAGACCTCATAACGGCGTTCCGGCCTCGGACGGTCCTCACGGACGATAACCCGGCAAAAGCCCACCTGCGCCCGAAGTGACGTTTACTTCTCCGCCACCAGGGCGTGGACCGAGAACATCCCGGCCTTATCGGTCCACGACGCTTGCGTGCGCCAGCCCGAGCCCGCCGCCAGCGCCCGGAAACGAGCGATGCTGTATTTGTAACTGCATTCGGTATGGATGCTTTCACCCGCCCGGAAGGTGAAGGTGTGGCCCATCACCCGGACGGTCTGCGCCTTGCGCGCGATCAGATGCATCTCGATCCGATGCCGCTCGCGATTGTAGATCGCGCGATGCTTGAAGCACTCCAGATCGAAATTGCCTTTCAGCTCGCGGTTCATTCGCGCCAGCACGTTGAGATTGAACTTCGCGGTGACGCCGGCGGCGTCATTGTAGGCGGCGGATAGAACGCGCTCGTCCTTTTCCAGATCGACGCCGAGTAGCATCTGGCCGCCTTCGCCGAGAATGTCGCGCGCGGTTCGCAGGAAAGCGCTGGCCTCGTGCGGCTCGAAATTGCCCAGCGTCGAGCCGGGGAAGAAGCCGACCTTCGGCAAGTCACGCACCGCCTCCGGCAGCGCGAACGGCGCGGTGAAATCCGCCGTCACCGGATGCACGTCGAGCGCCGGAAAATCCCGCCGCAGCGCGACCGCCTGCGCGTTGAGGAAATCGCCGGAAATATCGACGGGCACATAGGCCGCGAAATCGCAGACATCCAGCAGCAGCCGGACTTTCGTCGTCGAGCCGGCGCCGAATTCGACCAGCGCCGCGCCTTGCGGAATGAAGGCGCGAATATCATGGGCACGATCGCGCAGGATCGAAAGCTCGACGCGCGTCGGATAATATTCCGGCAGCGCGGTGATCTGCTCGAACAATTCCGAGCCGGCCGCATCGTAGAAATATTTCGGCGAAAGTTTTTTCGGACTCTGCGACAGCGCCGCGATGGCATCGCGCGCGAAACCCGACGATGCATCGGCGACGGAACGGGCATTGGCCGAGGCGGAAACATGGATATTCATGGAGGTTTCTCCGAACGCGTTACGAGCCGTTAATGGCCATAGTCAGCAAGCCGCAACCCGGTGAACTGCCAGCGGTGATGCGGTTGAAAAAAGTTGCGATAGCTGACGCGGCTGTGATTGTCCGGCGTCGCCAGCGAGGAGCCGCGCAGCACGAGCTGGTTGACCATGAACTTGCCGTTATATTCGCCCAGCGCGCCCTCGATGGCGCGGTAGCCGGGATAGGGCGAATAGGCACTCCGGGTCCATTGCCAGACGATGCCGAAGGCGTCGTTCAGCTGCCCGGCCCGGGCGGCGATTTCCCACTCCATTTCGGTCGGCAGGTGCTTGCCGCTCCAGCGCGCGAAGGCATCCGCTTCATAATAGCTGATATGGCAAACGGCGGCGTCAGGATCGACCGGCTGCAACCCGCCCAATGTCATGATCCGCCATTCGCCATTCACAAGACGCCAGTGACCCGGCGCCTCCCAGCCCTCGTTGCTGGCCGCCGCGAAGCCGTCCATCAGCCAGAACCTGGCTTCGCGGTAGCCGCTGGCCTGCATGAAGGCCAGCCACTCCGCGTTGCTCACCAGATTGCGCGACAGTCGGACCGGACCCACCAGCGCGCGATGGCTCGGCTTTTCATTGTCGAAATGAAAGCTGTCGCCGCTGTGGCCGATCGTGTGAATGCCTTCGTTCAGCATCACCGTGGCGTCGCCGTGGCGCTGGCACGCGGGAAAGCGCCAATCCGGGTCGTAAGCGGGCGGGATCGGGTTCTGCGCGAAGGCGTGCAGGATATCGGTCAGCATCAATTCCTGGTGCTGCTGTTCGTGGTTGAAACCGACGTCGAACAAAGGCTCCAGCGCGACGAGCGTCGCGTCGTCGGCGGTTTCGAGAAATTTGACAACCTCGCCATCGACGTGGCGGCGATAGGCCGTCACCTCGTCCGCGCTCGGTCGCGTGAGATGACCGCGTTGCGCCCGGGCATGACGCGGGCCGGCGCTGACGTAGTAGGAATTGAACAGATAGGCATAATCGGGGTGATACGGCGTGTAACCGGGGCTGTGCTCGCCGAGCACGAACTGCTCCCAGAACCACGTCACATGCGCCCGATGCCATTTGGCGGGGCTGGCATCCGGCATCGACTGCACCAGCTGATCCTCGGGCGACAATGGCGCGGCGCGACGCTCGGTCTCGTCGCGCACGGTCCGGAACGTCGCAATCAGACGCGCGCCCAAGGAGGCGGTTTGTCCAAGGGCGACCAGCGCGGCGCGGGATGAACTCGTCACGAAAATCTCCACTTCGTAGCAGAACGTGCTGTCGGCATCAGGGTTCCTAGCAAATCCGGCCCGACGCCTGTCAGTCCCAGATAGGAGATGATCGGAGGATTGTGAGCCCGTCCGGCCAGAAACCGCCGGCGGGGCCCCGGTCACGTCATCGCGACAGGCATTTTGCTTGGGATGCGAACACGATTCAGCTACCCTATATGTCGAAGAGCATTGAGAGGGCCGCGCCGCGGCGGAGGGACCAAATGAGCATCGACGCATTCATCAAGAACGAAGTGGAATCCAACGACGTTGTGCTGTTCATGAAGGGCACGCCGCAGTTTCCGCAATGCGGCTTTTCGGGGCAGGTGGTTCAGATCCTCGACCACGTCGGCGTGGGTTACAAGGGCCTGAACGTGCTCGACTCGGCCGAATTGCGCGACGGCATCAAGACCTATTCGAACTGGCCGACCATCCCGCAGCTTTACGTCAAAGGCGAATTCGTCGGCGGCTGCGACATCATCCGCGAGATGTTTCAGGCCGGTGAGTTGCAGCAATTGATGGCCGACAAGGGCGTGACGGTCAGCGCCCCGGCGGCCTGAGGGCCACCTGAGCGGGTCCGCGATCATCGGCAGGACCGGCACGACGACTTTCCAGGTTGTCGTCGCCGACATCACGACGCTGGCCGTCGACGCCATCGTCAATGCCGCCAATGAGACCTTGCTGGGCGGCGGCGGGGTCGATGGCGCGATCCACCGCGCCGCCGGTCCTGAGTTGCTTGCTGCCTGCCGCGCGCTGCATGGCTGCGCCACCGGCGATGCCAAGATCACGCCGGGTTACCGGCTTCCCGCCCGCTATGTGATCCACACCGTCGGCCCGGTCTGGCGCGGCGGTGGTCACGGTGAGGACGATCTGCTGGCATCCTGCTACCGGCGATCGGTCGCCTTGGCCGGACATCACCATCTGTCCTCGATCGCCTTTCCGGCGATTTCGACCGGCGTCTACGGTTTTCCCGCCGCGCGCGCGGCCGGCATTGCCGTCAGCACCCTGCGCGCCGCGCTGGCCGATCTGCCCGCGATTCGGACGGTGACGTTGTGCTGCTTCTCGGAGGCCTCGGCGGCGTTGCATCGCGCGGCGCTTTAATTTGCATGCGGCGCTCGCGCGGTTCCTCGCTAAAGTCCGGCGATGACAATATCGATGATCTCATGGCGTCTGATACGCATGGTGGCGATCGGCGGGCTGCTCGTCGTGGCATCGGCCGCGTCGGCGCAAGGCACCTTCGACATCCCGGCCGGCGCGACGTTCTCGCAAGACAAACTCGCGCGGATCGGCGAGTTTTTCCGCAAGGAAATCGCCGACAAGAAGATTCCAGGCGCGATCGTTCTTATTCAACAGCACGGCCAACCGATCTATTCGCGGTTCTTCGGCGTCCGCGATGTCGCGACGAACGAGCCGATGACCGATGATACGATCTTTCGTATTCATTCGATGACAAAGGCGATCACCTCCGTCGCGGCGATGACACTGGTCGATGACGGCAAGCTCGCGCTCGACGATCCTGTGTCGAAATACATCCCGTCCTTTGCGACGGTGAAGGTCGGCGTCGAGGAAAAAACCGACAACGGCGACAGTGCGCTTGCGTTCACGCCGCTGAAACGGCCGATCACCGTCCGCGATCTGCTGCTCCATACCGGCGGCATGCCCTACGGATTCTACGGCGACAGCCTCGCGCGAAAAGTCTTTGGCGCCGCCAATATCTATGTCGGCGATTTCGACAATGCCGAATTCGCCGAGCGCATCGCGCGGCTGCCGTTGGCCGAGCAGCCCGGCACGTTGTGGGACTATGGCTACGGCACCGACATTCTCGGCCGGGTCATCGAAGTGGTGTCCGGCCAATCGCTGCTGGCGTTCGAGCAGGACAAATTGCTCAAGCCGCTCGGCATGACCAGCACGCGCTTTTTCGTGACCGATCCGAACCAAACCCGGCTGATCGCCAAGCCGATGCCTGGTGATGCCGATTTCAAGGTCGGCTTCGAGAGCGAGCCGGATATTTTCCGCAAATGGGAATCCGGCGGCGGCGGCATGGTTTCGACGATGGCGGATTTTTCGCGCTTCGCGCAGATGCTGCTGCATGGCGGCACGCTCGACGGCAGACAATATCTGAGGCCGGACACTTTCGCGGACATGGCGCGCGATCACATCGGCAGGGAGTCCGGCGTCGCGCGCGATGATCTGTATTTCCCCGGTGATGGTTTCGGCTTCGGACTGGGCTTCGCCGTTCGCACCGAGCCGGGCAATGCCAAGCCGCCGCCGCCGGGTTCGCTCGGTGAATTGAAGTGGGATGGCGCGAGCGGCTGCTATTTCATCATCGACCGCAAGCAGGACTTCTTCGTCGTGCTGATGCAGCAGACGCCGAGCGAGCGGCAACGCATTCAGCAGACGTTGAAGCGGCTGATCTATGAGGCGTTGGAGAATTGAGCATGCTTCATTCGACCGTCATCACCGGACGAGGGCGTTGTTCGCGCCCGACGATCCAAGTGATCCATCCGCTTCGTGACGAGTGATGGAATGCCGGTCAAGCCCGGCAATGACGGCTGTGCTCGCTTCGTCGCCTCACGCCCCGCGCGCGATCTCCCGCACCAGGCCCAGCACCTCGTCGATCATCGCCGCCGTCACGTCGAGATGCGTGCAGGCGCGGATGCGGCCATCCATCGTCGCCAGCAACACGCCTTGCGCACGCAGCGCCTTGACCATGTCGGCGGCGCTGACGCCGACATGGT
>JAQGJY010000402.1 GCA_028290325.1 Tardiphaga sp. | reverse complement strand
GTTTGCAACCGCGCCGGCTTTTTGCCCGAGCAGCACCCGCAACCTTTGCCGTGAGACGCCTTGTATTCGGCTGAGGTTTTCGGCGCGTGGCGGCTTTGCTCATTGGTCGCATGCGCCTTGCGCGACGCAGCCGGCATGCAGAAGAACGCCGGCGCGGTCAGCATCACGCGCGGCGCGCGGGCGGCGCAACGCGGACAATCATCCGGCTCGTCGCATTCGGCCATCGGCCGCATATTGGTGAAAGGTCCGCACTGGTCGCAAAGATATTCATAGGTGGGCATGATCTGGGGTCCATTCTGAAATGGTTGGCGCAACATCGTCATGGCGAGCGATCGTCCGATCGGCGGCGCCGATTCGACAACACGCGAAGCGATCCAGTCTTTCCAAAAAGACTGGGTTGCCTCGCGCCATCGGTTATCGGCGACGAGAACCGATGGCGCGCAAGGACGACCGATGACGGTCCGTCACTTATCCTGCGAGAGCGGCATCTGGATGTCGCCCTTGATATGCTTGATCGGCCCCGCCGCGCTGGGATTGATGTCGAAGTCGAAGATCTGCGTCGGCAACCACAATGTCGCGCAGGCATTGGGCACATCGACGACGCCGGAGATGTGGCCCTGACACGGCGCGGTGCCGAGAATCGAATAGGCCTGGGCGCCGGAATAGCCGAACTTCTTGAGATATTCGATCGCGTTCAAGCATGCCTGACGATAGGCGATGTGGACGTCGAGATAATGCTGCTTGCCTTCCTCATCGACCGAGATGCCCTCGAAGATCAGGAAGTCGTTGTAATTCGGCGTCATCGGCGACGGCTTGAAGATCGGATTCTTGATGCCGTATTTCGCCACGCCGTCCTTGATGACATCGACCTTAATATGGAGCCATCCGGCCATCTCGATCGCGCCGCAGAACGTGATCTCGCCGTCGCCCTGCGAGAAGTGCAGATCGCCCATCGAGAGACCGCCGCCCGGCACGTAGACCGGAAAATACACTTTCGAGCCGCGCGACAGATCCTTGATGTCGCAATTGCCGCCATGTTCGCGCGGCGGCACGGTGCGCGCGCCTTCGGCGGCGGCCTTGTCCTTGGCGTCACCGGTCAGCCGGCCCATATGGGCGGTTGCCGCGAACGGCGGATTGGCAAGCCCCGGCACCCGCGTCGGGTTGGTGTCGATCAAAGCCTGCTCGCGCGTATTCCAGTCCGCGAGCAACTTCGGATCGGGCAGACAGCCGATCAGGCCGGGATGAATCAGCCCCGCGAAATTCACCCCGGGGATGTGGCGCGACGACGTGTACATGCCCTTGAAATCCCAGATCGATTTCTGCGCCAGCGGGAAATGGTCGGTCAGGAAGCCGCCACCATTCTGCTTGGAGAAAAAGCCGTTGAAACCCCATTGCGAGTCCTTCATCGGGCCGGCATCGAGAATATCGACCACCAGCAGATCGCCCGGCTCCGCGCCCTTGACGCCGATCGGGCCGGACAAGAAGTGCACGATCGACAGATCGATGTCGCGCACGTCGTCGGCCGAATCATTGTTCTTGATGAAGCCGCCGGTCCAGTCGTAGGTCTCGACGATGAAGTCGTCACCGGGCTTGACCCAGGCCACCATCGGCACGTCGGGATGCCAGCGGTTGTGGATCATGTCGTTGTCGTAAGCCGACTGCGTGAGGTCAACTTTGATGATCGTCTCGGGCATTGCTTCGCTCCCCTGGTTACAACGGTTTGACGTGTGGAAATCAGACCGACAGATATTTCGAGATCTGCGCGGCATCGATGCCGTCGCGCGCTTCGTCGCGGACGATCTCGCCGTTCTCGATCACGAGCACGCGGTCGGCGACGTCGAGCGCGAAGCTCAGCACCTGTTCGGAAACGATGATCGACAGCCCCTTGGTGTCGCGGATATGTCGCAACGTCCGCGCCATATCCTTGATGATCGACGGCTGAATGCCTTCGGTCGGCTCGTCGAGCAGCAACACCTTCGGCTTAGTCGCCAGCGCGCGCGCGATCGCCAGTTGCTGCTGTTGGCCGCCGGACAGATTGCCGCCGCGACGGCCTTTCATTTCCAGCAGCACCGGAAACAGTTCGTAAATATCCTCCGGCACGTTCTTCTCGCCGGAGACGACGAGCCCGGTCTCGATATTTTCCTTCACCGTCATGGTTGAGAAGATCATGCGCCCCTGCGGCACGTAAGCCAGCCCCCTGGCGACCCGGTCATAGCTCGCCATCTTCGACAGTTCAGTGCCTTCCATCATCACCGAACCGCTTTTGGTCGGCACGATGCCCATCAGGGATTTCATCAGCGTGGTCTTGCCCATGCCGTTGCGACCCATGATCGCGACGATCTCATTCGGCGCCACGGAGACGTTGAGGCCGTGCAGCACTTCGCTCTGGCCGTAAGCGACGTGAAGATCGTTGATCGCGAGCATGGTCAGCAGTCCTTCAGCGTTAAGTCATCGGCACAAACATGACACCCGGGAGCCGCGCCCCCTCTCCCCACCAGGGCGAGGGTTGGGGGGAGGAGCTGGTACGCCAAAGAGATTTGATCGCCCTCATCCGGATGCATCGCTGCGCGCGCGTCCGACCTTCCCCGGGTGGGAGAATGTGAGGCAGGGCATGCGGCAACGCTGATCATCATCGCGAAGCCCTCAATGACCCAGATAGACTTCGATGACCTTCGGGTCGTTCTGCACCTTTTCCATCGAGCCTTCGGAGAGGATTTGACCCTGATGCAGAACGGTCACCTTGTGCGCGATATCCTCGACGAATTTCATGTCATGCTCGATGACGAGGACCGAGCGATCCTTGATGATCGTGTTGAGCAGTTCGGCGGTCTTGACGCGCTCGCTGACGCTCATGCCCGCCACCGGCTCGTCGAGCATCAGCAATTCCGGATCCTGAATCAGCAGC
>JAQGJY010000287.1 GCA_028290325.1 Tardiphaga sp. | reverse complement strand
CACTGCCGGATAAGCCGCAGTCGCGCAATTCGGACCGCGCGAAGTCGCGGACGAAAAATAGCGGCGCTGGTGCCAGCGCCGCCCAGTTGGGGAGATCAACGGTCTGAATGATGCGCCCGTCCAGCTGCTGCCAGGGACGTCGAAGCAATGATCCGGGTGTAACCCCCTCCGAGGTAAACCCTTACGATAACGGTGAGGAGCCGAGCCCGAGCGGTCGCCGTTCATCGCCGGACGCCTCCGACATCAAATCGGGATCGTCGCGGATGTTCCCCCATTTTGGGCGGCGTTCTGGTGATCAGACCGCCTTCTTGACCCACACTTTGTTGTCGTGGAATGCCGCGCCGCCATAGGGCGCGACGGCATCGGCCCCGGTCAGCGAATTGATCCCGCGACCGCCGTGATGCGATTTGTTCGGATGCACGGATTCGGCGATCAGCACACCCCGCCGCAGGCCCTCGAACAATTTCAACGTCAGCGACGTCTCGCCACGTTCGTTGCCGAGGACGACGGTGTCGCCGTCGGCGAGCGCGAGTTGCGCCGCATCGACCGGGTGCATCATGACGCTTGGCTTGCCTTCACGCGCCTGCGATGACGGGGTCTCATTGAAACTTGTGTTGAGAAAGCTGCGCGCCGGGCTGGTCGCCAGCCGAAACGGATGCGCGGCGTCGGCGCTCTCGATATTCGCCCAATGGTCCGGCAGGCCCGGCATCTCATCCCACGCGCCCATCAAACCATTGTTCGGCGTCGCGACCTTCGACCAGTCCGCCTTGAAATGGAATTTCTTGTCGGGATGCGCGAAGCCATCCAGATAATGCGAGGCGCGGAAATCCGGCTGGAGATCTCGCCACAGATCTTGCTCCAGTGCTGCGATGCCGCCGTGTCCGCTGGTCCTGAGCGTGTCGTCGATGATCTCACGTGGGGTCATCGCGAACCCGCGATGCTCGGCGCCGAGGCGTTGCGCGAGACCTTGCAGCACCTCATGGTTCGAGCGGCACTCGCCGGGCGGGTCGATCAGTTTAGCGCCGACTGAAATATGCTGGTGTCCGCCGCCATAATACAGGTCGTCATGCTCCATGAACATGGTTGCCGGCAGCACGATGTCGGCCATTGCGGCGGTTTCAGTCATGAACTGCTCATGCACGGCGACGAAAAGGTCGTCGCGCGCGAACCCTTGGCGAACGAGACCTTGCTCTGGCGCGACCGTCATGGGATTGGTGTTCTGGATCAGCATCGCCTTGACCGGCGGACCGTTCTGCAACGCGACGAGGTCGCCGGTCAGCACGCGACCGATTTTCGATTGATCGAGCAGGCGCGTCGTCGGATCGACCGCGTCGAGTCCCTCGATCAGATTTTTATCGAACTGCCAGATCGCGCCATTGTTGAAGAAGGCGCCGCCACCTTCGCTTTGCCACGCGCCGGTCACGCTGGGGATACACAGCGCGGCATGCATCTGCGCCGCGCCGTTTCGGCTGCGCGTGAAGCCATAGCCGAGCCGGAAAAACGCGCGCTTGGTCTCGCCGACGAGTTTCGCGAAGGCCTCGATTTCCGCCACCGGCACGCCGCAAATTCCGGAGGCCCATTCCGGCGTTCGCGTCGCCAGATGCGCTTCCAGCGCGTCGGGACAATCCGTGTAGGCCGCCATGTAATCGCGGTCGGCGTGACCGTCGCGAAACAGCACATGCATCACGCCGCAAGCGAACGCGCCATCGGTGCCCGGCCGCAGCACGATCTTGATATCCGCCTGCTTCATCGAATCGTTGTCGTAGATGTCGATCACGGCGATCTTCGCGCCGCGCTCCTTGCGGGCGCGGGTCGCATGCGTCATCACATTGACCTGGGTGTTGACCGGGTTGGTGCCCCAGATCACCACGAGGTCAGATTTCGCCATTTCGCGTGGATCGACACCCGCCACTTTGCCGGTGCCGGCCGCGAAACCGGCCCATGCGATGGTCGCACAGATCGTCGCGTAGAAGCGCGAGTATTTCTTCACGGCAGCCAGACGGTTGATGCCGTCGCGCATCACCAGCCCCATGGTGCCCGCATAATAATAGGGCCACACGGATTGCGCGCCAAAATCGCGTTCAGCATCGTTGAACCGGGCCGCGATCTCGTCCAGCGCCTCGTCCCATGTGATGCGCGTGAATTGCCCGGCGCCTTTCGGCCCGGTGCGGCGCATCGGATACATCAACCGGTCGGGATGATGGATGCGCTCGGCATAACGCGCGACCTTGGCGCAGACGACGCCCGCCGTGTAGGTCTGCTGCCTGGAGCCGCGGACGCGACCAATCGTCGTGTCATCGATGACTTCGATGTCGAGGGCGCAGGCAGACGGGCAATCGTGCGGGCAGGTGGAATGCTTGATGTCGATTTTGGCGCGTGCGTTCATGTCGCGAACGATAACAACATCGATCGATCATGCAAATCGCCCGTCCGCGTCGATCGAAGATCGGTTCGCCGTTTGATGACAATCGACATCTTCTAGCGCTCGTTGGTCAAGGGCGGCGCGAATATCTTCGGATTGTCTTGCGCGCGTAGCCGAGCAAGCGCCAGCGCCTCAGCGAAATCGTCGGCATCGAACCACGGTTCGAGCAGCAACCGACTGGTGAGATCATCCTCCCAAATCTTCGAGGCGGGAATATCAAACCGCATCTTTAATTTTTTGTCGATGACCTGGATACCGAAGCCGGTGACGCACCATTGACGTCCCAGCCAGAAAATATCGCGATGAAGCACAGTATTTGTGGTCCCCTTTGCCACACCCGGCCTTGCAATTGGTCCCGGCCAACGCCGGGACCTCCGCCGGACAATTCAAAAAACCGCTATCAAATCTTCCCGTCGTCTGTGGCGCGCTTGCCCTGCGGTCGCTGCGAGCGGGCGGCATCGGCCTTGTTGGCTTCATGACGGCCGATAACGCAGCCGGCAACCGCGCCAACCTTGCCGTGGCCCGCGTAATGACCGGCGATGCCGCCGATGATCGCGCCCTTGATGCATCCCTTGGCCTCAACCGCAGTCGTACTGAGTGCCATCCCGAGAACGGCGGCGCAGATCAAAAGGCTCTTCATGACGGTCTCCACAGGTTGTTCCACCCGTCAATGCCGCCTGCGGCGTTTCGTTCCGGAACAATCGGTCGAGGTCTAAAACGCCCCCAATTAATTTAATTCATCGCTTGACTAACTCGCTTCGTGCCACCTTAATCCCGCCGCGCGGGCGAAGGGTTGTGGCCAGGCGTCAAAACAACGGTCCGCAATGGACCGAAGGGAACGGAATGCTCGATTTCATCCAGCAGGTGATCGGTGGTGTCGCGCTGGGCTGCGTCTATGGCCTGATCGCGCTCGGCTTCGTGCTGATCTACAAGGCGACCGAAGTCGTGAATTTCGCGCAGGGCGAAATCATGATGCTGGGCGCGTTCCTGTCCTTCACCTTCATCGCGACATTGGGACTGAACTACTGGCTGGCCTTCTTGCTGTGCGTGATCTGCATGGCCATCCTCGGTAGCCTGATGGAGCGGCTCGTGGTCCGCCCGATCCTCGGCTATCCGCAATTTTCCATCGTCATGGCGACGATCGGACTCGGCCTGGTGATTCGCTCGCTGGTCGGCATCATCTGGGGCACCGACGACCTGCGGATCGAGACGCCGTTCACCAACGGCGTTGTCAAACTCGGCGGCCTCGTCATCGCGGAAGATTCGCTGTCGATCATCGTCGCGACGGCCTTGCTCTGCGCCCTCCTCTACGCATTCTTCCGCTTCACGCGCGTCGGCATCGCGATGCAGGCGACGTCGCAGAACATGCTGGCGGCCTATTACATGGGCATTCCGGTGAAGCGAATGTTCTCGCTGATCTGGTCGCTGAGCGCGATTGTCGCGTGTTGCGCCGGCATTCTTCTGGCACCGATCACCTTTATTCACGCCAATCTCGGCTTCCTCGGCATCAAGGCGTTTCCCGCCGCGGTGCTTGGCGGCTTCGGCTCGATTCCCGGCGCGCTCGCCGGTGGCATCACGATCGGCATCGTCGAATCGCTGTCCGGATTCTATCTGCCTGAGGGCTTCAAGGACGTGGCGGCTTACGTCGTTCTGCTCGCCGTTCTGCTGTGGCGGCCGCAGGGCCTGTTCGGCAGCAACGCGATGAAGAAGGTGTGAGATGAGCGCGCACATCCGCACCGACTACGCGCAAAGCGACCAACTGTTTGCGTCCCGCGCCAGCGTCATCGCCTATGCCGCGCTTGGCGTGCTGCTCGTCGCCGCGCCTTTCCTCATCGAATCCTATTATCTCAGCCAGCTTGTTTTCGTGCTGATCTACGCCATCGTCGGCGTCGCGATGAACATCCTGTCCGGCCAGGCGGGACAGGTTTCGATCGGCCACGCGGCGTTTCTGGCGATTGGCGCCTACTCCGCCGCGATCGCGCAGAAGTACGGCGTGCCATTGCCGGTCTATCTCGTGCTGGCCGGCGCGTTCACGGGCCTGATCGGCTATCTTGTCGGACTGCCCGCATTGCGCCTCCACGGCATCTATCTCGCCATCGCGACGTTGGCGTTCGCCTTCATCGTCGAGGAAGTTCTGGCGCGCTGGGAAAGCGTCACCCACGGCAATGAAGGCCTGATGCTGGCGGCCCCGAATGTGTTCGGCATGAAGCTCGGCACCAACGGCTTCTATTATCTGTGCCTCGGCGTCACCGTGGTGGTGATGCTAGCCGCGATCAACATCATCCGCTCGCCGACCGGCCGCGCCTTCCTCGCCATCCGCGACTCGGAGACCGCCGCGCGCAGCATGGGCATCGACACCGCGCGATACAAAACCTCGGCTTTCGCGATTTCCGCCGCGATCACCGGCGTGGCGGGCGTCCTCTACGCGCACAAGCTGTCGTTCATCTCGCCGGAAATGTTCTCGCTCGCCGTCTCGATCGACTTCGTGATGATCATCATCATCGGCGGCGTGCTGAGTCTGCGCGGCGCCGTGTTCGGCGCGATCTTTATGATCATGGTCGATCCGATGCTGATCGTCGTGAAGGACAAGCTTCCGCAGATCACCGATGCCGCGATGCACGGCATTGGCCTCGGCGAGCCGATCATCGCCAGCATTCAGGCCGGCGTCCTGCGCGTGGTCAACGCGCCGGGGCTGAAGTCGCTGATCTTCGGGCTCATCATCATCCTGTTCATCATTTACGAGCCGATGGGTCTCGATGGCCGCTGGCAACGGGTCAAGGCCTACTGCAAGCAATTTCCGCTGGCGCGGCAGCGCAGCGCGCGGCCGCAACGCATGTTCCTGAAATCGGAGCGGCGCTGAGACGATGACCTATTTCGATGTGAAAGACCTCACCATCAAATTCGGCGGCCTCACCGCCGTCGACAACGTCTCGTTCGACATCAACGAAGGCGAGGTCTTCACCATCATCGGCCCGAACGGCGCCGGCAAGACCACGTTGTTCAATTTGATCAGCCGGCTCTACACGCCAAATGCCGGCCATATCGTGTTTCGCGACGAGGACGTCACCCAACTGTCAGCACAGCAAATCGCCGGCCGCGGTATCGCGCGCACGTTCCAGAACATCGAGTTGTTCGAGAGCGCTTCGACGCTGCAAAATCTTCTCGTCGGCCGCCATCGCCATTCCACCACCAAAACCTGGCAGGATATTCTGCGCGTCCGCAAAGTGCGCGACGAGGAGATCGCGCATCGCCGCGCCGCCGAGGAAGTGATGGATGTGCTGCGGCTGCAACGCTATCGCGACACGCCGATCGGCAGCCTGCCCTATGGCGTGCGGAAGGTCATCGAGGTCGCGCGCGCGTTGTGTGTCGGACCGTCGCTGCTGCTGCTCGACGAACCTTCGTCCGGTCTCAACGTCGAGGAAACCGACGCGATGGCGGAATGGATTCTGGAGATCAATCGCCGCCTCAAAGTCACGGTGCTGATGGTCGAGCATGACATGTCGCTGGTCAGCCGCGTTTCGGATCGCGTGCTCGCCTTGAATTACGGACGCAAGATGGCGCTCGGCACATCGGAAGAAGTGCAGAGCCATCCCGACGTCGTCGCCGCCTATCTGGGAGCCTGACATGAGCGCCCAGCCGATTTTGCGTCTTGCCAATGTCGAAAGCCGTTACGGGCCGATCACCGCCATTCGTGGCATCAGCCTCGATCTGATGCCAGGCCAGATCGTCACCGTGCTCGGGGCAAACGGCGCCGGCAAGACCAGCATTCTGAAAACGATTTCCGGCGTGCTCGATCCGCTGACCGGTACGATCGAATTCGAGGGCCAGAAGATTCAGTCGATGGAGCCGGACAAGATCGTCCGCCTCGGCATCAGCCACGTGCCAGAAGGGCGCGAGGTGTTTCCGTTCCTGTCGGTGCGCGACAACCTGCGGATGGGCGCCTATATCCAGAAGGACAAGAAGAAGATCGCCTCCGACATCGAGAAGATGTTCGACTATTTTCCGGTGCTGCGCGAGCGTCAGGATCAGATCGCGGGCCAATTGTCCGGTGGGCAGCAACAGATGCTGGCGATCAGCCGCGCGCTGATGGCGCGGCCGAAAGTGCTGCTGCTCGACGAGCCGTCGCTCGGCCTGTCGCCTCTGCTCGTGAAAGAAATCTTTACGATCATCCGCCGCCTCAACGCGGAGGAAGGCGTGGCGATTTTGCTTGTCGAACAGAATGCGCGGATGGCGCTGGAGACCGCGCATTACGGTTACGTGCTCGAAGTCGGTCGCGTCGTGATGCACGATTCCTGCGCCAACCTGATTCAGTCGGATCAAATCCAGGAATTCTATCTCGGCCATGGACAAGCCCATGCGAAGTGAGACCGCATCCCTGCTCGAGACCCTGAAGCAACGCGGCGCACATATCGCGATGCGCTGGAAACGCTATGGCATCTGGCAAACCGTCAGCAGCGCGGCGATGGCGGCGCGGGTGACGTCGCTCGCGCGCGGGCTGCGCGCGATCGGCCTCAAAGATGGCGACGTCGCCGGCATGATCGGCGACAATTGCGCGGAATGGGTGCTGGCCGATCTCGCCATTGTCGCGGCCGGCGGCATCTCTGCCGGCTTCGATGCCCAAAGCGATTTCGACGAACTGGCGCGCCTGCTCAACGAGACCAGAACACGCATTCTGTTCGTTGCCGGCGACGTCCAGTTGCACAAAGCGATGACGGTGCGGGGGCGTTGCCCGGACTTGCAGACCATCGTCGTGATGCATCAGCAATGGGATGACGGCACCGAGGCCACCGCCGCGATGCCGTTTGCCGAACTCGAAACCACCGCTGATAGCGGCGCGAACGCCCTTCCCGCGCGCGACGCCGATGCGCCCGCTTTCATCATCTATACGTCGGGCATGACCGGCCCGGCACGCGGCGCGATTCTGTCCGGGCGCGCCGTCGCGACACAGGCGGCACGCGCCGCCGATGCGCTTGGTCTGACGCAAAGCGACGAGCGGCTGTCGCTGATCCCGATCCATCACGCGCTGGAGCGCGTCGTCGGGATTCAAGCCTCGCTGCTCGCCGGGACCATCGTCAATTTCTCGGAGAGCCGCGAAACCGCGCTCGCGAACCTCGTCGAACTGCAGCCGACGGTCGTTCTCGCGCCGCCACAACTTTGGGCGAAACTCAAGGGCGGCATCGAGCTGGCCATGCTCGAGTCAACCGGCTTCCAGCGCTGGGCTTGCCGCAAAGCCTTCGCCGGCGGCGGTGGCGGCGTGGCCGATTGGCTTGTCCTCGCGCCAATTCGCCGTCGCATCGGCCTCAGCCGCGCGCGCTTGTGCCTCTGCGGCGGCGCGCCGATGCGTGACGATGTCGTCGCCTGGTTCGAAACACTTGGACGTCCGTTGACCGATATTTACGGCCACGCGGAAACCGGCGGCGCGGTTGCGCTCGGCGGCCGCGCGCTTGATGGCCATACGTTCGATCTCGATGACGGTGGCCTGCGCGTCTCGTCGGATACACTGTTCATAGCTTACGTCGGTCACGAAGCCGCGGCGTCGAGCGGCGGCTGGGCGAGCGACGACATCGCCACGCGCGACGGCAGCACCCTGCGTGTTGTCGGCCGCCGCGATCACCTCTTGGGCGACGCGGCCGCACCGTTCGCGGCCGAACGCAAACTCACCGCATCGCCGTTCATCGCCGACGCCTTCCTGCATCGGCATCCCGACGACCGGGTCATCGCGCATATCCTGATGGAATCCGATGCCGTCGTAAAATACGCGCAAGACAAAAGCATTCCCTTCACCCATTTCCTCAGCCTCTGCCGCTCGGACGACATTCGCGCGTTGATCGGCCACGTCGTTGCTGAAACCAATGCGACAAGCGACATCAAGATCGCCGACTTCGTATTGATCGGACGTGCGCTTGGCCCGGACGATGCCGAAGTCAGCCCGGCGTTGGCGCTGCGGCGCCACAAACTGCGCGACGATCCATCCGACCGCGCGAAAGACGCGGCGATGCTTTCGACCCTCGAGACAACATGAACCCTGACACCGGAGGACGACCATGAAGACCACACTTCTCTCGACCGCGGCCGCGCTCGCACTGTGCGGCCTCGCGGCGCAACCCGCCTCGGCGCAATTCAAGACCCAGGGCATCACCGACACGGAGATCGTGATCGGCACCCACATGGACATGTCCGGCCCGATTAAATCCTGGGGCGTGCCGGCGACCAACGGCATGAAACTCGCGGTCGAGCAGATCAATGCGTCGGGCGGCATCAATGGTCGCAAGCTCCGCCTTGTCTCGGAGGACGACGGCTACGATCCGAAGAAGGCCGTGTTGCAGACGCAGAAACTGATCGAGCTCGACAAGGTATTCGCGATCGTGTCCGCGATGGGCTCAGCGACGACATTGGCTCCGATGCCGCTGGTTCAGGCCGCGGGCCTGCTGCATCTGTTCCCGATCACGGCGGCCGAGTTCACCTTCAAGATGGACCCGTCGAAGCCTGAGGATCGGCTGAAGTTCAACATGTTCAGCCCCTATTACGACACCATGCGCCTCGGCATTAAATGGGTGATCGAGAACAAGGGATTCAAGAAGCCCTGCATCGTCTATCAGGACGACGAAATGGGAAAGAACTTCACGGATGCCTACACCGATCAGCTCAAGGATCTGAAAATCCCGGAAGTCACCAAGGTCTCGTTCAAGCGCGGCGCGACCGATTTCAATTCGCAGGTCGCGCGCATGAAAGCGGATGGCTGCGATCTCGTGGCACTCGGCTCGGTGGTGCGTGAGTCGATCGGCATCACGACTGTCGCCAAGAAGCTCGGCTGGGACGTCGCCTTCGTGGTGTCATCGCCGAGCTTCGTTCCGGATTTCCCGGATCTCGGCAAGGAAGCCACCGAAGGCATCTACGGCGTCGGCCAAACCGAGATTTTCTATTCGGATACGGCGAAGGGCGAGGTCAAGGACTTCATCGAGGCTTATCGCAAGTCGTTTGGCATCGAAGCCAATCAGCAAGCGACCGCTGGCTATAACGGCGCAATGGTGTTCGCGTACTTCGCCAAGATGGCCGGCAAGAACCTGACGACGGAATCGATGATGGCCGCGCTGGAATCCGGCAAGGTGTTCGACGACATCTTCGGCGGCGCACCGATTTCCTTCTCCAAGGACAACCACCTCGGCGTCTCCGCGGCGGTCATCGGCCAGATCAAGAACGGCCGCTGGACGACCATCGCGAAGAACCAGTCTTACAAGACCGAAAAGTAAATTTCGGCTAGACGGCAAACTCAAATGCCCGGTGGAAACACCGGGCATTTTTCTTTTGACGTGCGGCGGCGAAAGCGGTGGTCGTCCTACCCCCGAAGCCGACGGTCGCTTCCATCGACAGATCCAACGGCGGATCGATCCTTAAATCCCCAACACCAACTTGCCGATAATGTCGCGCTGAATTTCCGATGCGCCGCCGAAGATGGTGTAAGCGCGGCCGTTGAGATGTTTTGGCACCACCGGCAGCAGCGCCTCCGGGATGACGGGCTCATGATTGAGCGTGTAGAGCGGCCGCATCGGCTCGACGACCAAACCATCGTTGCCGATCACGTCGACACCCAGTCGGGTGATGGCTTGATGGATTTCGCTGACGCGCAGCTTCAGCATCGACGACACCGCGCCGGGGTTTTGTCCGGTCTGCATCGCGGAGAGCACGCGCAACTCGGCCATCTCCAAAGCATCGATATCGACCTCGACCTCCGATAGACGCAGTGACACATCCGGATCGTCGATCGCGTGTCCGGTCATGTCGGAATCGGCGAAGGCGGCGACCGTTTTCAAGGCCTCACGCAGGCGCGCCGAGGCGATGCCGCCACCGCGCTCGAATTCCAGGAGATACTTGCCATAGGTCCAGCCCTTGCCTTCCTCGCCGACACGATCCGACACCGGCACGCGGACGTCGTCGAAGAACACCTGATTGACCTCATGATCGCCGCCGAT
Organism: Tardiphaga sp.; assembly: GCA_028290325.1. Classification (GTDB taxonomy): domain Bacteria; phylum Pseudomonadota; class Alphaproteobacteria; order Rhizobiales; family Xanthobacteraceae; genus Tardiphaga. The sequence goes on along the minus strand of JAQGJY010000287.1, from coordinate 5,247 downwards.
CGTGAGGATCGGCCGGATCGTGACGCCGGGGCTTTTCATGTCGATCAGGATGAAGGAGATGCCCTCCTGTTGGCGTGGCTCCTCGCTGGTGCGAACCAATGCAAACATACGATTGGCGTGATGCGCGTGCGTCGTCCAGATTTTGGTGCCGTTGACGACGTAGTGATCGCCGTCGCGCACCGCGCGCGTTTTTAGTGACGACAGGTCGGAACCCGAGCCCGGCTCGGAATAACCCTGACACCAGACATCGTCACCCGCGAGAATGCGCGGCAGATAATAATTCTTCTGCGCGTCGGTGCCGAATCCGATGATGACCGGGCCGACCATCTTGGTGCCCATCGGCGAGATCGACGGCACCCCCGCGAGGGCGCATTGGGTTTCGAAAATCCAGCGTTGCGCCGGCGTCCAACCGGGTCCGCCATATTGCGTCGGCCAGCCCGGCGCGACCCAGCCCTTCGCGTTCAAGGCTTTCTGCCAGGCAACGATGACCTCCGGATCGGAGAACACCGACGGCGTCAGCGATTGCGCGCGCTTGGTCTCCGCCGGAAGATGGGCGGCGATGAACTCGCGGACGTCGCGCTCGAACGCGCGCTCCTCGGCGCTGAATGTCAGGTCCATTGTGATTTCCCCATGATCGTACCCATCAATCCGTCATTGCGAGGAGCAATCAATCCTCGGCTTCGAGGATCGTTGTCACCTGACAACTCGGTCCGTTCTTTCCGGAACGTAAGACTGGCGCGCTTCATCATCGTCCGCTCAACATGGCGTGCCGCCGATAGTGATGGCTGCTGCCTCCGAAGAGCGTCTCGAACGCCAGCAGTCGCTTGAAGTAAGCGCCGATGTCGAGTTCTTCCGTCACGCCCATGGCGCCGTGACACTGCACGGCTTGCTCGGCGACAAAACGTGCGCCCTTGCCGATTTTGGCTTTGGCGCCCGACGCGGCGCGCCCGCGCGCCACCGATCCGTCATCAGCCATCATCGCCGCGCGCAACGCGATCGAGCGGGCCTCGTCGCAGGCCACCGACATATCGACGAGGCGGTGGCGGATCACCTGATTGGACGACAGCGGACGGCCGAATTGCTTGCGGATTTTGGTGTAATCGAGCGTCTTGTCGAGCAGCGTCTGCATGATGCCGACGGCTTCGGCCGACAGGGCCGCGAGCGCGCGATCGGTGACGGCCTCGATCATCGGCAAAGCGTCGGCGCTGCCAAGCCGCGCATCGATTGATGTTTTCACATCCGCTAAAGTGAGGTTGCAGCCCTGCCCACCGCCAAGTCGTGGATAGTCCCGCAGCGTGACGCCCTCGGCATCGGGCGCCACCAGAAACAGCGCGAGCTTGTTGTCCTCGTCTTTGACGCGCGCGGAGACGATGATGCGATGTGCGGCGCGGCCATCGAGCACCGCGATCTTTGCGCCGTCGAGGCGCCAGCCATCGCCGCTGCGTGTCGCGGTGGTTTCGACACGGGCCAGATCGGAGCGCGCGGCGCGCTCGGCATGGGCGAAAGCCAGCAGCATCGAGCCATCGGCGACCTTCGGCAGCAGCTCCTGCTTCTGCGCGTCACTGCCGGCTTCCGCGACAAGCCCGGCTCCGAGCACGACGGTGGCGAGATACGGCTCGCTGACCAGACCTTTGCCGAAACTTTCCATGAGAATACCGACATCGACCGCGCCGCCGCCGAGGCCGCCATAGTCTTCGGCGATCGGCAAAGCGAGCCAGCCGAGATCGGCGAATTGCTTCCAGATCGCCGCGCTGAATCCGAGAGGTTCGGCGGCGTTCTTCTCGCGCAGTTTGGTGGTGTAGGTTTCGGCGATGAAACGCTCGGCGCTGTCGCGCAGCAGGCGTTGTTCGTCAGACGGAGTCAAATCCATGGTTAGGCCTTCTTCACCGTGTCGCGGAATGATGGATGCAACCCGGCGGGATCGACCACGATTCCGAACTGCTGCATGTTGAAGGCGTGACACAATTGATGCAGGCCGAACGCCTGATCGATCGCCGTCTGCTGGCCAGTGGCATCGACGGCGCGGTTGACCGCCTCCTTGGTCATCTTCAGCGCGAAAGCCGGCTTGGACGCGATCCGCTTAGCCATCGCCAGCGTATAGGTGGACAGTTCCGCCGCCGGCACCACCTGGTTGACCATGCCGAGGCGATGCGCCTCGTTCGCGCTCCACGCATCGGCGGTGAACAGCAGCTCCTTTGCCTTGCGCGGTCCGAGCTCAAACGGATGCACGAACCACTCGACGCCGCAGACGCCAAGCGTGACCACGGGATCGCAGAACTCGGCATCGTCGGCCGCGATGATGAGATCGCAAGCCCACGCGATCATCAGTCCGCCGGCGAAACATTTGCCCTGGATCTCGGCGATGGTCGGCTTGGCCAGGTTACGCCAGCGCCGGGTCATCTGAAGATAGATTTCCTGCTCGCGGGCGAACCGACCATGCGCCTCGGGCTCGCGAAACCCACCCCAATTGCCGATCGGCGGAAAATCCTCGCCGGCCTGGTTTTTCGTTGTCGCGCGCAGATCATGCCCGCCGGAAAAGTGCGGTCCGCTGCCGGCGACGATGATGACCTTCACGCTGTCGTCGAGCGCGGCGGCATCGAGCGCGGCATTGAGATCGTAGGTCATTTGCAGGTTTTGCGCGTTGCGCGCGGCGGGCCGGTTCATGACGATGCGTGCGACGTGCGGATCGGGCCGCTCGACCAGAACTGTTTCGTAAGTGCTCATGGATCCTCCGATTAGCCGCATCGGAGGTTGCGTTGAACGCCCCGTGACACGCGGTCTTGCTTTTGCCGGAGTATGGCAGCGCGGCCGGACCGGACCAAGCCATAAAAACGCAGGGCTGTGAGCGTCGGACGCGTGTCGCCGCACGAAAAAGGCCGGGATTGCTCCCGGCCTTTCGATTCGATATCGGCGATCGCTTAATTCGCCGAGGCGCGTTTCGGCGGGGTTGCCGGCCACGACTTGATGAGGGTGTCGTAGTCGACCGTTTCGCCCTTCGGCTTCTCGTTGGCGAGCTTGCGCTGCGGCGCGATGTTGCCGTCCTTCTCGGATTTCGCGTACCAGTATTCCGCGGTCTCCTTCTTGTTCAGCTTCGGTCCGCAATCACCCTGCACCTTCGAGCGCTCAAGGCGTTCGAGCACCGAATCCTGCGCCGCCGCCAGCGAATCCATCGCCGCCTGCGCGGTCTTGGCGCCGGACGATGCATCGCCGATATTCTGCCACCACAGTTGCGCCAGCTTCGGATAATCCGGGATGTTGTTGCCGGTCGGCGACCACTGCACGCGGGCCGGCGAGCGATAGAACTCGACCAGACCGCCGAGCTTCGGCGCGCGTTCGGTGAACGACTTGTCCCAGATGTCGGACTCGCGGATGAAGGTCAGGCCGACATGGCTCTTCTTCAGGCTCACCGTCTTCGAGGTGATGAACTGCAGATACAGCCACGCCGCCTTGCGGCGATCCGGCGGAGTCGATTTGAGCAAGGTGCCCGAGCCGACATCCTGATAGCCGAGCTTCATGCCTTCCTTCCAGTACGCGCCATGCGGCGACGGCGCCATCCGCCACTTCGGCGTGCCGTCGGCGTTCATGACCGGAAGCCCCGGCTTCACCATGTCGGCGGTGAACGCGGTGTACCAGAACATCTGCTGGGCGATGTTGCCCTGCGCCGGCACCGGACCGGATTCCGAGAAGGTCATGCCTTGCGCCTGCGGCGGGGCATATTTCTTCATCCACTCGAGATACTTCACGATCGAGTAAACCGACGCCGGACCGTTGGTGTCGCCGCCGCGCTCGACCGACGAGCCGACCGGACGACAGCCCTCCATGCGGACGCCCCATTCATCGACCGGCAAGCCGTTCGGCAGACCCTTGTCGCCGTTGCCGGCCATCGACAACCAGGCGTCGGTGAAGCGCCAGCCGAGCGACGGATCCTTCTTGCCGTAGTCCATGTGGCCATAGACCTTGACGCCGCCGATTTCCTTGATGTCGTTGGTGAAGAACTCGGCGATGTCTTCATAGGCCGACCAGTTCACGGGCACGCCGAGATCGTAGCCGTATTTGGCCTTGAACTTGGTCTTGTATTCGGCGTTGGTGAACCAGTCGTAGCGGAACCAGTACAGGTTGGCGAACTGCTGGTCGGGCAGTTGATACAGTTTCTTGTCCGGCCCGGTGGTGAACGAGCGGCCGATGAAATCGGCGAGGTCGAGCGTCGGCGAGGTCGCGTCCTTGCCCTCGCCGGTCATGTAATCCGACAGCGCGATGGTCTGGCCATAGCGGAAATGCGTGCCGATCAGATCGGAATCGTTGATCCAGCCGTCATAGACGTTCTTGCCGGACTGCATCTGGGTTTGCAGCTTCTCGACCACGTCACCTTCCTGGATGATGTCGTGCTTGAGCTTGATGCCGGTGATTTCCGAAAACGCCTTGGCCAGCGTCTGCGATTCATATTCGTGCGTCGTGATGGTTTCGGAGACGATGTTGATCTCCATGCCCTTGAACGGCTCGGCCGCCTTGGCGTACCACTGCAGCTCCTTCATCTGCTCGTCCTTCGACAGCGTCGAAGGCTGGAATTCGTTGTCGATCCATTTCTGATTGACCGCGTCGTCGGCGAAGGCCGGCACGGCGATCGTGGCGGATGCGGCGATCATCGCGGCGGCGCTGGCCATGCCGAGCCATCGCGCCTTGGTGGTGGTGCGACGGGTCTCGTGTCGATCTGACATCTGGTGTCCTCCCTGTTGCATTTGCCGTCCCAGTGACAGTCCGGGTGATCCCGGTTCTGTGTCGTGGTCGCCGGATCAGACGGTGCGAAAGATCGCGACCGCCGCACCCAACGACATCAAGCTGGCGAGCCACAGGCTCGACACCTCAAATCCCTCACCGATCGCCAGGCGCGCCAGCGGCTCGGTGCCGACGAGGCCGATCCAGGCCAGATGAATCAGCGCCGCCGTGATCAGCGCGATGAACAACCGGTCGCCGCGCGTGGTCGGAATGCGCAATACGCCGACGCGCTCGGCTTCCGGATAGGCGGCGGCGAGCCAGGTCATCGTCGCCAGCGTCAACGCCAGCAGCACGAAGAAGATCGCGGTCGGCAGCGTCCACGCCATCCATGCGATGTGATCCATCGGTTCGCTCCTACACCCGGCCGAGCGCGAAGCCGCGCGCGATATAGTTGCGGACGAACCAGATCACCAGCGCGCCCGGAATGATCGTCAGCACCCCCGCCGCCGCCAGCAATCCCCAGTCGATTCCCGA
>JAQGJY010000280.1 GCA_028290325.1 Tardiphaga sp. | reverse complement strand
ACATGATTGATTATCCCAAGCCTCCGTTCGAAACCCCGCGTCAGGCGATGCCGGGTGTGACCGATGACATGCGGCCGCGACCAGATCACGGCGAGTCGACTTATAAAGGGTCGGGGCGTTTGAAGGGCAAGCGCGCCATCATCACGGGCGGCGACAGTGGCATCGGCCGCGCCGTCGCTATTGCTTACGCGCGCGAGGGCGCGGATATCTTGATCTCGTATCTCAACGAGACGGCGGACGCAGAAACCGTGGTCAAACTGGTCGAGGCGGAAGGTCGAAAAGCCGTTCTCGTTGCGGGAGACTTACAAGATCCCGCCCACTGTCGACTGGTTGTGAAGCGCGCCGTGGATGAGCTGGGTGGCGTCGACATTCTGGTTAACAATGCGGCCCATCAGGCGACGTTCGCGGACATCGCGGATATCACCGATGAAGAATGGCAAAAGACATTCGCTGTGAACATTCACGCGATGTTCTATCTAACAAAAGCGTCGGTGCCCCACATGAAGCCAGGCGGGTGCATCATCAACACCGCCTCGGTCAATTCGGATATGCCGAATCCAATGCTGCTGGCCTATGCGACAACGAAGGGCGCCATTCAGAACTTTACGGGAGGTCTCGCCCAGATGCTTGCGGAGAAGGGCGTCCGCGCGAACGCCGTCGCGCCCGGTCCGATCTGGACTCCGTTGATTCCCTCGACGATGCCCGATGAGCAGGTCAAAAATTTCGGCAAGCAGACGCCTATGCAACGGCCCGGCCAGCCTGCCGAACTTGCGACGGCCTATGTGATGTTGGCCGACCCGATGTCAAGCTATGTCTCGGGCATAACGATTGCTGTCACGGGCGGCAAGCCTTTCATCTGAGGCGTCCTCGACGCGACGTGTACTGGTCAGCGCGAGCAGCACGAGCTGCGCGGCTCGTCACGCGAGCCGAAGGCTGAGCTGCCATTCGTGCCCCAGATGGCGGGCGATGAACGCCGCGACCGTCGAAGGGACATCATCATAAGCCGACTCGAAGCGGCGATGGATCTCATGCGCGATGTCGGCGGAGACGTCGTCGGCCCAATGCTCGGCGGTGTTGAAAGCTACAACGCGGATCGGATTGGTGTACTGGCCGGTGATCAGATCGCCAATGACGGTCTCGAGGTCGGTTGCCTCGACAGCCGCCTCGCGATAGGCGCGCCCGGCCGGCCCGAAATCGTCAACCACGAGATAGACGTTTTGCTCATCAATCTGTTTTGGGACGAGGCTCGGGGTCCAGCTACGCATGGGTATGCTCGCGGCGGGATGTGCGCCGGTAGAGGTCCATGGCTAACTGATGCGCCGTTCGCACATGCTCGATGATGATGGGGTCGTCGTCGCGATCAGCCTGGATCAGGATGGCGCCGAGATGCCCGACGATTTCATAAAGCGGATCGCTATCGGGCACGATCGACGCGGACGGATGCTCGGTCATCCTCGGAACTCCACAAACGCAACAGAACAGCGACTCAAGGCTGATCACGCTGATTCGTTCCGAGCGCTGGGAAGCTTAATCCGCGGTCGGTAGCCGTCGCATCGTGAACTCGATCCGGCCATCGTCGAGTTGCCGCCAGTGCTCGACGACAGTCGAATATCCACCGGTCGGAAAGCGGTCGAGATACGCACGTGCCTTCGCGCGCGCCGCCTCACGCGGCAGGGTGAACGTCTCGCGCTTGAACCCATCAGGTCGCGCGTCCATTCGGGCGCGCATCCGGTCCGCAAGGTCGCGCGGCCGAGGCATCGGTTAGCTCGCCTTGCGGGATCGCGATGGCGACTTCGCGGCTTTCTTGGGCGCGGCTTCGGTCTTGCCGCTGATCGGCAGCAACATTTCGCGCTGCCCGGCCGCAGCCTTCGTTTTCGTCTTTTTCGTTGCGGACGGCTTGACGGCTGGCTCGCTGGACAGGCTGCGCTTCAGCGCCGTCATCAGATCGATCACGTTGCTGCTGTCGCGCGGTTGGCCGATCGGCGTGATGCGTTCGCCATTGCGTTTTTTATTCACGAGATCGACCAGCGCGGCTTCGTAGCGATCCTCGAACTTGCTGGGCTCGAAATCGCCGGCGCGCTGCTCGACGATATGCTTCGCCAGATCGAGCATATCCTTCGTGACCTTCACGTCCTGGATTTCGTCGAAGTATTCTTCCTCACCGCGAACTTCGTAAGGGTAGCGCAGCAATGTGCCCATCAAGCCGTTGTTCAGCGGCTCGAGCGCGATGATGTGCTCCCGGTTGGTCAGCACCAATCGGCCGATCGCGACCTTGTTCATGCTGCGGATCGTTTCGCGGATCACCGCGTAGGCGTCGTGGCCGATCTTGCCGTCGGGCACGAGATAGTACGGCCGGATCAGATAGCGCGGATCGATGTCCGACTTCGGCACGAATTCGTCGATCTCGATCGTGCGCGTGCTTTCGAGCGCGATATTCTCAAGTTCGTCCTTCGACACCTCGACATAGGTGTCCTTATCGACCTTGTACCCCTTCATGATGTCGTCGGCGGGTACCTCGTCGCCGGTCTCGGCGTCGACCTTCTGGTATTTGATGCGATGGCCGGTGGCCCGGTTGATCTGATTGAAGCTGATCTTCTCGCTGTCGGAAGTCGCGGGAAACAGCGCGACGGGACAGGTGACCAGCGAAAGGCGCAAAAAGCCCTTCCAGTTGGCACGCGGGGCCATGATTATTACTCCAACTCAACAAACGCTACAGAACCGGGACTCAAGTGAGCGGCCGCGCTTTGGTTCCGAGATCGATGTCGGAGTAGGGTGTGCCCGTCAGACGGCGTTGGTGTCGTGGGTAAGACTGTAGGGGAGGTTAGGGGAGATCAATCAAGCTGCGGTGCTCAGCTATGCTCGGACATGTCCCGCGGTATGAAAACGTTGATTGCTTTCGGTAACACGCGGAAATGGGCAGGCGTTTGCGTCACAATGTCCCCGTCGGCGTTGACAGCTTTCGGTCTCCTGGTGCGAACTTCAAACTCGCTGCTGTAAAGGGTGAGAACGTCCTCCAATGCCCCGTGCTCGCCAGAACGAAACGACCTGAGCATGAGAATGATCTGCCAAGCCTTCAAGTATTCGAGGCTGTACAGTCGCAGCAATTCCTCGGTAATGGTCGCGTCCTTATCGACAACGTTGCCACCTCCGTAGTACCGCCCATTGCCGACGGCAATTTGCAGGGTCAGCGAGCGTTTCGCGCCGTCCGGCGTAATGATCGTCGAGCGAAACGGCCGCGC
>JAQGJY010000372.1 GCA_028290325.1 Tardiphaga sp. | reverse complement strand
TCCGTCACCTATGGCGCCGGCGGCTCGACCCGCGAGCGTACCCACGCGACGATCGCGCGCATCCTGAACGAGACCGCTCTTGTGCCGGCCGCGCATCTCACCTGCGTCGCCGCGCCGAAGGCCGACGTTGACGACGTCGTCGCGCGCTATCACGACATCGGCGTTCGCCATATCGTCGCGCTGCGCGGTGATCCGACGACGGGAATCGGCACCGCCTACACAGCGCATCAGGATGGCTACCAGACGTCGGCCGATCTCGTCGCCAGCATCAAGACGCGCTATCCCGATATCGACGTCACCGTCTCGGCCTATCCCGAGAAGCATCCGGAAAGCCGGGATCTGGAGGCCGATATCGACACCTTGCAAGCCAAGGTCGATGCCGGTGCGACACGCGCCATCACCCAGGTATTCTTCGATAACGACCTCTATTTCCGGTATCTCGATCGCGTGCGCGCGCGCGGCATCACCATCCCGATCGTGCCCGGCATCATGCCGATGCATAATTTCAAGCAGGCGCGCAGTTTCGTCACCCGCACCGGCACCACCGTTCCGTCATGGCTTGCCGACAAGTTCGACGGCCTCGACGACGACGCCGAAACCCGCAAGCTGGTCGCCGCCACCGTCGCCGCCGGTCAGGTGCAGAAACTTGCCAAGAACGGCGTCACCGATTTTCATTTCTACACCATGAACCGCGCCGATCTGGTTTTCGCCATCAGCCATCTGTTGGGAATGCGCCCGAACGCCGCGCGGAAGGCAGCCTGACCTCATGACCATCACGCCCTCCGCGCAGCGCATCCGCCTGACCGAACTCGCACGCGAGCGCATCCTCGTGCTCGACGGCGCGATGGGCACGATGATCCAGGCGCTGAATTACGACGAAGCTGCTTTTCGCGGCGCGCGCTTCAAGGATTTCCATCGCGACCTGCGCGGCAACAACGATCTGCTGATCCTGACGCAGGCCGATGCGATCGAGGACATCCATGCGCAGTATCTGCGCGCCGGCGCGGACATCGTCGCGACCAACACATTCTCGTCCACCTCGATCGCGCAGGCCGATTACGATCTGTCCGACATCGCCTATGAGATGAGCCGCGAAGGCGCGCGCCTCGCCAAGAATGCCGCGATCACGGTTGCAGCCGAAGATGGCAAGCCCCGTTTTGTCGCTGGCGCGATCGGTCCGACCAACCGCACCGCATCGATTTCGCCCGACGTGTCGTCGCCCGGTTATCGCGCCGTGACCTTCGACGATCTGCGGATCGCTTATGCCGAACAGATCAACGGCCTGCTCGATGGCGGCGCGGATCTGCTGCTGGTCGAGACCATCTTCGACACGCTCAACGCCAAGGCGGCGCTGTACGCGATTGCCGAGATTTGTGAAGCGCGTGGCATCGACGTGCCGGTGATGATCTCCGGCACCATCACCGACAAATCCGGGCGGCTGTTGTCGGGGCAATTGCCCGAAGCGTTCTGGAACTCGGTGCGCCATGCGCGGCCGGTGACGATCGGGTTCAATTGCGCGCTTGGCGCGGAAGACTTGCGCGCGCATGTCGCCGATATCGGCCGTGTCGCCGATACGTTAGTGTGCGCCTATCCGAATGCCGGCCTGCCCAACGAATTCGGCCAGTATGACGAAAGCCCTGAATTCATGGCCGGGCTGATCGGCGAATTCGCCAGCGCCGGCCTCGTCAACATCGTCGGCGGCTGCTGCGGCACCACGCCGGACCACATCGCCGCCATCGCCAAAGCCGTCGCGCCGCACAAGCCGCGCGTCGTTCCCGCGATCGAGCCGCGTCTGCGGCTGTCGGGACTTGAGCCGTTCGAACTGACCTCGGCGATTCCCTTCGTCAATGTCGGCGAGCGCACCAACGTCACCGGCTCGGCGAAATTCCGCAAGCTGGTCACGGCCGGCGACTACACGGCGGCCCTGGCGGTCGCGCGCGATCAGGTCGAGAACGGCGCGCAGATCATCGACGTCAACATGGACGAGGGGCTTCTCGATTCCGAAGCCGCGATGGTGACGTTCCTGAATCTCGTCGCCGCCGAGCCGGACATCGCGCGCGTGCCGGTCATGGTCGACTCGTCGAAATTCTCGGTCATCGAAGCCGGCCTGAAATGCGTGCAGGGCAAGCCGGTCGTCAACTCGATTTCGATGAAAGAGGGCGAGGAAAAATTCATTCACGAGGCGAAGATCGCGCGGCGTCACGGCGCGGCGGTAGTCGTGATGGCGTTCGACGAGGTCGGACAGGCGGACACGTTCGCGCGCAAGACCGAGATCTGCAAACGCGCTTACGACATCCTCGTCGATCAGCTGAACTTTCCGCCGGAAGACATTATCTTCGATCCAAATATCTTCGCGATCGCGACGGGGCTCGAAGAGCACAACAATTACGGCGTCGATTTCATCGAGGCGACGCGCTGGATCCGGCGGAACCTGCCGCACGCGCATATCTCCGGCGGTGTTTCCAATCTGTCCTTCTCATTTCGCGGCAACGAGCCGGTGCGCGAGGCGATGCATTCGGTGTTCCTGTATCACGCCATCAAGGCGGGCATGGACATGGGCATCGTCAATGCCGGGCAGATGATCGTCTATGACGATATCGATCCGGAATTGCGCCAGACCTGCGAGGACGTGATCCTCAATCGCGATCCCGGCGCGTCCGAGCGGCTGCTCGAACTCGCCGAGAAATTCCGCGGCCAGGGCAAGGAG
>JAQGJY010000349.1 GCA_028290325.1 Tardiphaga sp. | reverse complement strand
CTGACGGTCGTGACGATATCCACGAAGTCGAGCTTTTCAGCCGCGAACATCGTCGCAGCGTCAGCATAGGTTCTTCCGGTCCCGAAAATCCGCGCCGCCTCGGACAATCTGCGCGGATCAGAATCGCACAGCGCCACGATCTCAACTCCGGACAATTGCGCCCAGGCGTGTAGATGATTGCGCGCAAAGAAACCGCAGCCGATCACAGCCCCTTTCAGCATCGTGCACCCCTTTACGACTTCTTGCGGACGCGAACGGCCTGCCACGGCTTGCCGGGCAGCCGCACGCCGAAGGCAGCTTCAGGACCGGTGCTGTGAATGGCCCCGCCAACGCCGCGCAGCGGCGGCGAGATTGGCAGCGGCGCCTTCTCGATCCGATCGATCGTCATCTCCCAGGTGTCGATGAGATCGATTTCGAAATCACCGTCCTCCATCGGGAGGCCCGCCGCCCACTGCAATGGCTGGTGTTCTCCGAAATACAGATAGCGGACGTCACCGTCCTGCCCCCCGGACACCCGCGAAAAAGCCGAATTCGTCGCGGACGTGTATGGCGTCAGGCCGTTCCTGACGTCTTGTTCGAGCAGATCGCGCATGAAGCCGATGCGCTTCCAGCTTTCGCCGCGTAACTCGCCACCCTTGGCCCACCACAACAGATCATCGGGATGCATGAAGGTCTCGCCGTGACCGGCATAGCCCCCGCGCAGCGTGGTGACCCAGAATCGATGCACCAACTCCTGCGCGGAAATGTTGCCCCACGGGCGCGGAATGTTGCCTTCGTATTCCGGCTCGTCATTGATGACCGGCTTGCCATAGGCCTGGCGCCATTCAACCGTCCTCTTGACGTCCCAATGTTGAATGCAGACGTGGTCGACCCACGGCTTTCGGTGATCATAGTTCATGTTTGGATTGCCGTTGTGGATCGATCGCAGATGGCGATGCGGATCGCATTCTTCGATGACATGGAAACAGCGATCCCAGGCTTCGATCGGCTTTACATCGAGCAGGAAATCATACTCATTGGCCAGCGACCACCACACATTCGCATAAGCCGACAGCCGCGCCACCACGTAGCGCAGATACTGCTCGTCGCGCTTCGGCCCCATGGTGCAGTAGCCCCACCGATCATAGGGATGAAACAGGATGATGTCGGCTTCGATGCCGAGCTCGCGCAGCGCACCGATCTGGCTGTCAAGGTGCTGAAAGGCCTTTGGATTGGGCCGGTCGAAATCTTGCCGGCCATCGGCATCGGTTTCGAACATCGGATACAGCGGCTCGTTGTTATTGTAGATGTAGTCCTTCGGAAACACCCCCATCCGGATCTTGTTGAAGCGCGACCGCTTCAGCGTTGCCAGCGTCTGGGCTTGCATGTCGAGCGGCTGATGCGTCCAGGCGTAGCAGGTGGTCCCGAAAGGGAGATACGGCGTACCGTCCGCATGCGCAAAGTGAAACTGGTTCTTGACCCGGACCGGGCCGTGCATGCCCGCGCGCGGCGCGGTGCAGCTAAACCCAGCGGATTTGCCATCGAGTTCGCCGATGTTCGACCGGGTGCGGTAGGTCCACTCGCCGACGGTGTCCGGCATGAAACGCACGCGCCAGACGTCGTCGCCATCATAAAACCCGCTCGTGTGCACTGCGCGATTGCCTAGGCGAAAGACGACGTCGAGCGTCGCATCCAGAAACGGATTGCCGAGTTTCGGGCCCCTGAGTGCGACTTCGAAGACGTCCCACTGCGCGATCTGTTGAGTCACAGCTTATCCCTTCACCGCGCCAGCGGTCAGACCGCCGACGAAATAGCGTTGAAAAATGAGGTAGACGATGACGGCCGGCAGCACCGTCGTTACGATGGCGGCGTTGAGCGGACCGTAGTCGCTGCCGAATTCCCCCTGAAAAGCCATAAGCGATAGCGGCAGAGTCCAGTTCTTGCCGTCGAGCAGCAGCACCAGCGCCATGGCGAATTCGTTCCAGGTGGAGACGAAATCGAGAATGAACAACGCCGCCAGAACTGGCAGCGAGATCGGCAGAAAGATCCGCCACAGGATGGTGAAGTGCGATGCGCCATCCATGATGGCCGCTTCACTCAATTCCTGCGGCACTTCCTTGAAGAAACCGTGCAGGATGAAGACCTGATAGGGCACACCGAACGCGATATAGGGCAGCCAGGCGCCCAGATATGTGTTGAGCAATCCCAACTTGTTCACCAGCGAAAACAGGGGCGCGAGCATGACTTGGAACGGAATCATCGTGCCGAACAAAATCAGGGCGAACATCATCTTCTTCAGCGGCAGATCGATCCGCGACAGGGCATAGGCGGCCATGGCCGAGAAGATGAGTCCGACCGGCACCTTGATCAGGGTAATGATCACGCTGTTGGCGAACGTCGTCGTGTAGCGCCCGCGCTCCCAAGCCAGCGGATAGTTGTCGAGGAACAACTCGGCCGGCGGCGAGAAGACCGCTGTCGACATCACTTCCGGGGTCGATTTCAGTGACGTCATCACGATGAAAATGACAGGAACAAGCCAGATCACCGCGACAACAATGAGCGATATCCAGAGCCCGACCAGGATCGGATCGACCCGGTCGCTGCCAAGTTGCCGGAAGGCGCGCGGCGCGGTTGCGCTCATTGTGCGGCCTCCTCGACCCTGCTGCGCCAGATCATGTAAGGGATGACGATCGCAATCGTCATCAGCAGCAGAACGACCGCGACGGCGCTGCCCTTGCCGAAGTCATGGATCTGCATGGATTGCGTATAGGCCCACAACGCCAGCATCTGCGTCGATTGCGCCGGCCCGCCCAGGGTCATGCCATAGACGATATCAAACGCCCTAAGCGACTGGATCAGTGACAGCACCAGCACGACAGTGATGGAAGTCCGCATCGCAGGCAGGGTCACATAGCGAAAGACCTGGAGCCGTCCGGCGCCGTCGATACGCGCCGCTTCGATCAGTGTGTCCTGGACGCCCTGGAGCCCCGCCAGAAACAGGATCATCGAGAAACCGACGTGCTGCCAGATATAGCCAACAAAGATCGAATACAGCGCGATCCGGCGATCACCGAGCCAGTCCGCGATCAGGAACTCCAAGCCAAACGTGTTGAGCAATCCGTTGAACAGACCGAAGAACGGATCGTACATCCATTTCCACATGGTCGCGACAGCGATGGGAGCGATCACAACCGGCAAATAGAAGACCGCCCGCAGCGCAGTGCGTCCCGGCAAGTTCTGGTTCAGCGCCAACGCCAGTATGAAGCCGATCAACGGCGGCACGAGCACCGCCAGGATGGTCCAGATGACGGTGTTTCGCAGTGCTTGCCAGAAGACCGGATCGTCGCTCAGGATGAAGCGATAATTCTCCAGCCCGACGAACTCGCGCACGGGCGCCAGCCCGTTCCACTTCTGGAAACTGAGCACGAACACATCGATCAGCGGATAGAGCGCAAACACCGCGTAGATCAACAGGGCGGGAGCCAGAAGCACCCAGCCCTGAAATCTTGGAGACGCCAGTATCAGGCTGCCACGCAACCGCGACGGTGCAGTTTTGGACGGCTGCACGCATCACCCCTTACTTGGCACGCTTGTCGATGAACTGCTGTAACGCGGCCGCGGCGCCGGCCGGCTCCATGGTATCGCTCGCGACGCTGTTGATCACGCGCCAGTATTCGGTCGTGACGTCGAGCGGAAAGCCTTGATCGCCGTTGATGAAGGTCGCCGTATACTTGCCGAAGATATCGATCCAAGCGCTATCCAGTGAATCGGGATCTTTGTGGACGACGTTCTTGTTGACTCCCATTGGTCCGAACGCGCCCAGATTCTCCTGTTGGGATTTGTCGGAAATAAAGACGTCGAGGAACTTAGCCATCAGGTCTTTCTTCGTGCTGTAGGGATTGACGTAGAAATTCACGCCAAATCCGTAAAGACGATTAGTTCCCGTCGGAAACGGAAAGACACCGTAGTTGTTCACGTCCTTTTTGGCCGAGCGCAACTGCCCGACCAACCAATCGCCTTCGTACATCATCGCGGCGCGATCAGTCAGAAACAGACCGCGTGACGCTGGCTGATCGAAGCTCATGAACGGCTTCAGGAAATAATTTGCGGTCCATTTCCGCAGCTCGGTGAAGGCCTCGGTCGCGCAGGGTGTGTCCGACCATTTGGCTGTCATGGCCTTCAAGGCATCATGGGTAGCGGCGCCGCATCTGGTTTCGACCAGCGCGTCCATCAAGCGCATGACATGCCAGTTGACGCTTCCGCCAAAAGTGATGGCCGGAATGCCGGCTGCCTTGAGCTTATCAGCGGCTGCGATCAACTCGACATATGTCGTCGGCGGCGTCTCGATCCCGGCCTTCTTGAACAACGCCTTGTTGTAATAGAGCGCCTCTCCGTTGAGCTGGTAGGGCACACCGTGTTTTCCGGGCGGATACAGATCGGTGTAGGCGTCAGCGAGTGGTCGAAGACGGTCCTTCCACCCATACTTTTTGTAGTAATCGTCAAGGGGCGCGCTCAGGCCAGCCTTCACATATTCGCCGCCGAGCCCTGGTCCAGCCCACATATAGTATGCGTCAGGACCCGCCTTCGACGTCGCGGCAATTCGCAGCGCCGATTTATGCTCGTCCACGGAGCGGGTCTCGATCTTGACGGTATGACCCCGATTGGCCGCCTCGAACTCGGCAATGATCGCTTTCAAAGCCTTGTCTTCGGCGGGCTGGTTGGTCCGCATCCAAATCACCAGCTCTTCGGCTTTGGCCGGCGCACACGTCAGCACAGAAAGGCCGGCACTGGTCGCAACCATGGTTGCAAATAACTGTCGGATGTACCTCACGGCGCTCCCCTGATGATGTTCCGCGCGAGACGGTGGCTTTTGCCTTGTGGTATCTACAGTAGACCTTATGCGCTGTCGGTCTAGGCGCGTCCGAAGTGGCTAAAGGTCTGCGGCTTGCTGATCGCTTTGGTTTGGCCCTCACGTCCCGCACTTTGCCAACCGACCG
>JAQGJY010000315.1 GCA_028290325.1 Tardiphaga sp. | reverse complement strand
GCTTGGCCTCCGCTTTGGCCTCGGGTTTGCCGTCCGGCTTCAGTTCCGTTTTGATGTCCTGCCTGACGTCCGGCTTGGCCGCCAATTGCTTGGCGACGGCGTCAGTGATGATTTGCGGCAGCGGCTGGGAGGCCGGTATCTGTGCCTGCGCTCCATGCAACGCGCCGAAAGTGGCAAGCGTCGCGGCAATCATCATCGGTTTCATGTCGAATTCCCAATCGCTGTTCACGCGCCAACGGTCAGGCGAAACGATCCGTTCGCATTTCGTTTAGAATTTGAATCAACATGGTTGGGAATTCGTTAACGATTGGTGCGCCGCTCATGAAGAGGCCGCGCTCGAACGGCGCGGCATGTCGGTTTGCGGCGATGTCACGGCGCGATCGGTACGCCATAATAATCGTCGATCTTGCGCGCGCCTTCGCGGCCCCAATTCCATTCGCCATCGCGCGTGGTCTTGGGTGCTTTCTCGATCTGGTCGCGGGTGATCATGGTCTGATAGCCGCCGAGCTCGGTGTTGTATTTCAGCGATGGCCACGGCAACGGATATTCATCGTCGCCGATGCCGAGGAAGCCGCCGAACGACAACACGGCATAGGATACCCGGCCGGTGGTCTTCTCGATCATCACCCGCTCGATCGCGCCGATCCGGTCACCGTCCGGTCCATAGACCGCGGTGCCCTGGACTTTGTCGCTGCCAATCAGGCTGACGGTTTCGGTCTCTGCCATGGCTCTGTCTCCTTACTCGATTGGATAGGTCGTGAGTTCAACCCCGGCACCGCGCCTGCGGTTCCGCGTGCGACACCTTGCGCGAAACTTGTTGGCAGGCACGGCGTTGGAACCCGGCAGATGGAACCAGAGGAGCACAACAAATGGCCGACAAATTTGATCCGGCACCGCATGACAAGCACGCCGAAGACCCCAAGCAGGCGCGCGAGGCCGACAAGCACATGCACAAACGGCTGGAAGAAGGTCTGAAGGATACGTTTCCGGCGTCCGACCCGGTCAGCGCCACGCAGCCGGACAAGTCTCCGGCCGACGTCGAGAAATAGTCGCCACACACCGGGCGAAAATTCACCGGCGGCCTCTTACCAAGCCCGCGTTCCGTGACTATACTTTGGTCTCCAATAGCAACGAAAGGAGGTGGTCCAGTGTCTCATTCAAAGCGCTGTCACCTCGCTGAGGCCGCCCTCTAGGCTTTACCGACGAAAATCGTAAAGCCTGGGCACGGGCGCGCCTCAAGCGCCTGGTTCAGCGAGATTGAAGGGAAGGGCGCACCGGCAATGTCGGTGCGCCCTTTTCCTTGCGCGGATGCCAGCGTCTTCACGCAAGATCAGCCGCGTCCCGCGTTGTCATGATGGCTGTGCTGCGTCTCCGCGTGCCGCGCTTGACGCGTGGGCCGTGGATACGTCTAGCTGCGGCCGGCACGGCGCTTCAGATCGTGCGGCCATATGCGGGATAACGCTCGATGCTCACGCTCTATCACTGCGCCGCGGCGCGCTCGTTCCGGCCCCTGTGGACGCTGGAAGAGGTCGGCGGCATTCCCTACGAACTGAAGATGCTGCCGTTTCCGCCCCGCGTGTTCGCCAAGGAGTACATGGCGATCAATCCGCTCGGCACCATCCCGCTGCTGGTCGATGGCGACACCCGCATGACCGAGAGCGCCGCGATCGCGCAATACATCGTCACGCGATATGGCCCGACGCCGCTCAATGTCGGCGTCAATGAGCCGGCCTACGGCGCGTTTCTCAACTGGCTGCATTTCGGCGAAGCAACCCTGACGTTCCCGCAAACTATCGTGTTGCGCTACACCGAACTGGAACCGGAGGAGCGCCGCCAGCCGCAGGTCGCGGCGGATTACGCCAAATGGTTTCTCGGCCGGCTGCGCGCGATCGAAAGCGTCGTGGCCGATCATGAGACGATCTGCGCCGGGCGCTTCACGGCGGCGGATATTTCCGTCGGCTATGCCTTGCTGCTGGCGACGCGGCTGGGATTGTCGCCACAGTTCGGGCCGGCGGTGGCGGCCTATTGGCAGCGGTTGAAAACGCGCGAGGGCTATCTGCGCGCCGTCGCCGCCGAGAACGACGCTGGCGATGCCCAGGGCGTCGCGCGCCGCGCATAACCTCACAAGGTCAGTTATGAGCAATCAGGTTCTTCTCGAAAAACGCGACCGCGCGCTGTGGATCACGATCAACCGCCCGGAAAAGCGCAACGCGTTGAATGCCGAGGTGATCGCCGGCCTGGCACAGGGCTATCGGCAGGCGCATGACGACGCCGATATCCGCGTCATCGTGCTCACCGGCGCGGGCGATAAGGCCTGCTGCGCCGGCGCGGATTTGCAAAATTCCGGCGCCGCCTTCGCGATGGATTTCGCCAAGCCCAACGTCGATTACGCCGATCTGCTGCGGCTGTCGCAGAGCGCGACCAAGCCGTCGATCGCGCGTGTCGGCGGCGTCTGCATGGCCGGCGGCATGGGACTGTTGTGCATGACCGATATGGCGGTGGCCGCCGATCATGTTCAGTTCGGGTTGCCCGAGGTGAAGGTCGGTGTGTTTCCGATGCAGGTGATGGCGCTGTTGCAGGACATCGCGCCGAAGCGGCTGATCGCGGAATGGAGCCTGACCGGTGAGCCGTTCGACGCGCACGCCGCGAAGCACGCGGGCCTGCTGAATTACGTGGTCCCGGCGGCCGACCTCGACGCCAAGGTCGACTGGTTGATCGCGCGCCTGGTCGATAAATCGCCGACCGCGATCCGACGCGGCAAATACGCGATGCGCGCGATCGGCGCGATGTCGTTCGACGAAAGCATCGCCTACACCGAAAGCCAGATCGCGTTGCTGGCGCTGACCGAGGACGCGAAAGAAGGCCTCAAGGCATTCGGCGAAAAGCGCAAGCCGGTGTGGCCGGGGAAGTAGCTTCCGCGCCCCAGCTTCCGCGCATCACTGCAAAATCGCAACCGTCGCCCGCCGCGTCGGCGGAGGGCGTCTCGCGGCACCTGTGCGTTCCTTTACCCTGTCGTCGCCTTTAGCCCAGCCGCGGCGATGCCGGCGACGGCGCACATTTCGTCATTGTCCGAGGTGTCGCCGGAGATGCCGATCGCGCCGAGCAGCGCGCCGGACGCATCGTGAATCAGCACGCCGCCGGGCACCGGCACCATGCGGCCCTGCGCCAGCGTGTTCACGGCGTCGACGA
>JAQGJY010000314.1 GCA_028290325.1 Tardiphaga sp. | reverse complement strand
GATTGCCGGCCGTCGCCGATGCAAGGCAGCGCATGGATGCCGCGCTTGATGAGCGCGGCGGGCGGCTGCATGTTGACCACCTCCGCGCCGCCGGGATAGCCGATCGGACCGGTGCCGCGCACGAACAGAATGCAATGTTCGTCGATGTTGAGGTCCGCGTCATCGATGCGGTGATGATAATCCTCCGGCCCTTCGAAGACGATGGCGCGGCCCTCGAAGGCGTTGAGATCGCCGGGCGTGATCAGGTAACGATCGCGGAATTCCTTCGAGATCACACTGGTCTTCATGATGGCGGAGTCGAACAAATTGCCACGCAGCACGATGAACCCCGCATCGGCGACGAGCGGCTTGTCGTAGCTCCAGATCACATCGTTGTCCGGTTTCGGCGCGTCGGCGCAGTTCTCGCCCATCGTCTTGCCGTTCACCGTCATCGCATCCTCATGGATCCGCTTGTGCGTCATGAGTTCGCGCACCACGGCCGGCACGCCGCCGGCGCGATGATATTCCTCGCCGAGATAAAATCCGGCGGGCTGCATATTGACCAGCAACGGGATCGCATGGCCGACACTCTGCCAATCCTCGATCGACAGCTCGACACCGATGTGGCGCGCCAGCGCGTTCAGATGTATCGGCGCGTTGGTCGAGCCACCGATCGCGGAGTTGACGACGATGGCGTTCTCGAAGGCCTGCCGCGTCAGGATGTCGGACGGCTTGAGATCTTCCCACACCATCTCGACGGCGCGAACGCCGGTCTCGTAGGCGATCTGGCCGCGCTCGCGATAGGGCGCGGGGATCGCCGCACAGCCGGGCAGGGACATCCCAAGCGCTTCGGCCAGCGAGTTCATCGTCGAGGCCGTGCCCATCGTATTGCAGTGGCCGACCGACGGCGCGGATGACGCCACGATCGACATGAATTCCTCGTAGTCGATCTCGCCGGCGGCGAGCCGCTCGCGCGATTTCCAGACGACTGTGCCGGAGCCCGAGCGCTCGCCATTGTACCAGCCGTTCAGCATCGGTCCGCCGGACAGGACGATCGCCGGCAGGTTCACCGTCGCCGCCGCCATCAGACAGGCCGGCGTTGTCTTGTCGCAGCCGGTCGTCAGCACCACGCCGTCGAGCGGATAGCCGAACAAGATTTCGACGAGGCCGAGATAAGCCAGGTTGCGATCGAGGGCCGCGGTCGGCCGCTTGCCGGTCTCCTGAATCGGATGCACCGGAAATTCCATGGCGAGTCCACCGGCGGCGGTGATGCCGTCGCGCACCCGTTTGGCCAGCTCCAGGTGATGGCGATTGCACGGCGACAGGTCGTTGCCGGTCTGCGCGATGCCGATGATCGGCTTGCCGGACTGCAGTTCGGCGCGGGTCAGGCCGTAATTGAGGTAACGCTCAAGATACAGCGCCGTCATCGCCGGGTTATGCGGGTCGTTGAACCATTCGCTGGAGCGCAGCTTGCGGCGCGGCGAGGCGGTCTTGGTCGGTGCTGACGTCATGGTTTCTCCCGCAGATATCTTGTTATTGGGCGCTCCAGCAGCGCCAATGTCGTTGCCTAGAAGGCTGCTCATGGCATCGTCGTCGCGGTCCGAGTACCAGCAGTCCCGCCGGATCGGACCGAATGGCCTAAAAGACAGCGCTACCATTTCATTTGCAAGAGTTTTTTTGGCGGCGTTCGATCGCTTGAGTCAGTTGCGGCGCGCGATCGAACTATGGCGGATCATCAGCTTGAAACCGAGGTCGACCACCAGCTCCTGCGGGCGGAAGCCGTCAATGGCGGCCGTCACCATCGTCACGGCGCTCTTGCCCATTTCGTAGCGATTGCTGCGCACGCTCGTCAAAGGTGGAACGGCGGATGCCATGAATTCGAGATCGTTGAAGCCGACGATCGCCATCTGCTCCGGAATCTGGATGTGGCGCCGCTGGCACTCGAACAGAACGCCCAGCGCAAGGTCGTCATTGACGCAGAACACCGCCTCGATATCCGGCGCTTGCGCCAGAAGGTCGGCAAACAGCGTTCCGCCGAGGGTGACGGTGGTGGAGGTCGGGGTCGTGACAATGTATCGCGGGTCAAACCGCGAAGCGGCTTTCAGGGCATCGACATAACCCGCGAAACGCCGCTGCACGCGCGGATCCATGCGCGCGCCAAGAAATCCGATGCGTTGAAAGCCTTGCGCCAAAAGATGAGAAGCGGCTGCAAAACCTGCATCGTAATGCGAGAACCCGACCATCATATCGACAGGGTCGGGTCCGATTTCCATGATCTGCGCGATCGGACAATTCATGGTTTGCAGAATCGCGCGCGAGGCCTCGGTCTGGTTGATCCCGGTCACGATCAGGCCGGCGGGCCTTTGCGATTGAAAGACGCGCAGCAGTTTTTCTTCTTGCAGGATGCTGTAGCGCGTGTTGCCGAGCTGAATACTGTAGCGACTTCCTTCCGAGGCATCATAGATGCCGCGCAGCACATCCGAGAACACACTGTTGGTCAAGGACGGAATCAGCACGCCGATGATTTCGGTGCGTTGCGACGCCAACGCCCGCGCCGCGAGATTTGGAACGTATCCGAGTTGTTTTGCCGCACTCTCGACCCGTTCGCGTTTGCCGACGGAGAGCGCACCGGGATTGCTGAAAAATCGGGACGCGGTAATGAGGCTTACCTCGGCGAGCTCGGCGACATCCGCGAGCCTGATGTTGCCGGACTTTGTTCGTTTGCGTTCCATCAAGCGCTCATATCATAGGCCATTGACCGATCAAACTTGATTGACAGCGCTACCAGCCGATTGCTAGAAGATTTCGTCTGCGGACGATGTCCGCCAAACCGATTTCCGGACTCCCGGACTTCGGAAAAGAGCTGAGCCGGCGCCGCCGGACGAAGCCGAAGATGCGGGAGGGATGACATGGCGTCGGTGCAAATCCACGACGTACGAAAATCATTCGGGGGCTTCGAGGTTCTGCACGGCGTGTCGGTCCCGATCGAGGACGGCCAGTTCGTCGTGCTGGTCGGCCCGTCCGGTTGTGGAAAATCGACACTGCTGCGGATGCTCGCGGGGCTCGAAAAAATCACGTCCGGCACGATTTCCATTGGCGATCGCGTGGTCAACGATGTGCAGCCGAAAGAGCGCGACATCGCGATGGTCTTCCAGAACTATGCGCTGTATCCGCATATGACGGTGGCCGCCAACATGGGCTTCTCGCTGAAGCTGCGCGGGGCCGATGCGTCCGAGATCAAGACCAAGGTCGATCGCGCCGCCGACATTCTCGATCTGCGAAAACTGCTTGAGCGTTATCCCCGGCAATTGTCCGGCGGCCAGCGCCAGCGTGTCGCCATGGGCCGCGCCATCGTCCGCGATCCGCAGGTGTTCCTGTTCGACGAGCCGCTGTCGAACCTCGACGCGAAACTGCGCGTCGCGATGCGGACCGAGATCAAGGAGTTGCATCAGCGCCTGAAGACGACGACCGTCTATGTCACGCACGACCAGATCGAAGCCATGACGATGGCCGACAAGATCGTCGTGATGCAGGACGGCATCGTCGAGCAGATGGGCACGCCGCTGGAGCTCTACGATCACCCCGACAACAAGTTCGTGGCCGGTTTCATCGGCTCGCCGGCGATGAATTTTCTTGAAGGCAAGCTGGTGATGACGGGCAGCAACGGCTCCGCGTCACATTGGGTCGAGACCGCCAACGGCGCCAAACTGCCGATCGCGATCGCGCCGCATGCCTCGAACGGGCAGGGCGTGACTTACGGGATCCGGCCCGAGCATCTCGAGTTCGGCACCGATGGCGACGGCATCGAGGCCGAGATCGTCGTCGTCGAGCCGACCGGATCGGAAACGCAGATCGTGGCCCGGATCGGGATCCAGGACGTCATCGCGATCTTCCGCGACCGCCGCGCCGTCGCGCCGGGCGACAAGATTTACCTCAAGCCGCGCGCGAACGCGGCGCATCTGTTCGACAGGGACACCGGCAAGCGACTGTAATTTTCAATAATGATTGGCCGATCAACGAGCCAATCCCAAATGGGAGACGACGCACATGACTGGCTTTACTCCGGACCGACGTTCACTGATGAAGGGTGGCGCGCTGACGCTGGCGGCCGCCGCCGCGATGTCTGCCGATCAGTTGCTCGGCTACGCCAAGGCGTGGGCGCAGGCCTCGCCATGGAAGCCCGAGGCCGGCGCCAAGATCAATCTGATGCGTTGGAAGCGCTTCGTCGAGGCCGAAGACGTGGCCTTCATGAAGATCGTCGATGCCTTCCAGAAGGCCACCGGCGTCACCATCAGCGTCTCGAATGAATCGTACGATGACATCCAGCCGAAGGCCTCGGTCGCCGCCAATACGGGGCAGGGCCTCGACATGGTCTGGGGTCTGTATTCGCTGCCGCATCTGCTGTCGAACAAAGTGACGGATGTGGCCGATGTCGCGAAATATCTCGGCGACAAATACGGCGGCTGGACCAAATCGGCCGAGGATTATTGCAAGGTCGGCAACAAGTGGGTCGGGATTCCGATCGCGGCGACCGGCGGGCTATTGAACTACCGCATCGCGGCCTGCGAAAAGGCCGGCTTCAAGGAATTCCCGAAGGATACAGCGGGAATGCTCGAATTGTTCAAAGGCCTGCAGAAGAACGGCACGCCGGGCGGCATGGCGCTCGGCCACGCCTCGGGTGACGCCAACGGCTGGCTCCACTGGGCGCTGTGGGCGTTCGGCGGCAACATGGTCGATGAGAAGGACAAGGTGGTCCTGAATTCGCCCGAGACGGCGGCGTCGCTCGAATACATCAAGCAGCTTTACGCGACGTTCATTCCCGGCACCGTGTCGTGGAATGACAGCTCCAACAACAAGGCCTTCCTTGCCGGCCAGCTGCACTGCACCAATAACGGCATTTCGATCTACGTGACGGCGAAGAAGGAAGCGCCGCAAATCGCCGAGGATATGAACCATGCCTATCTTCCGGTCGGGCCGTTCGGCAAGCCGGCGGAATTGCATCTGGCTTTCCCGATGCTGATCTTCAACTTCACCAAATATCCGCAGGCTTGTAAGGCATTCACCGCCTTCATGCTGGAGGGCGATCAGTTCAATCCGTGGATCGAGGCGGCGCAGGGTTATCTGTCGCACTTCCTGCTCGCTTACGACAAGAATCCGGTCTGGACCGCGGATCCCAAGACGACGCCGTATCGCGACGTCGCCAAACGGGCGCGCACGCCGGCCGGCCTCGGGACGCTCGGTGAGAATGCGGCCTCCGCGATCGCCGACTTCATTCTGGTCGATATGTTCGCGAACTACTGCACCGGACGTGAAGACCTCAAGGGTTCGATGGCGTCCGCGGAGCGTCAGTTGAAACGTATCTATCGGACGTAAGGACGTCCGGTCCGGACGCGGTGCGGCACCGGCGACGCTTCTGCGTCGTCCGATGCGCCGCTCCGCGGAGCCGGGACCTGACGAGTGTCGCCATTGTTATGGTCCCGGTTGGGCAGTTCAGCACAGCGCTTCGCTCCTGCTGATCCGCGACCGGGACACCATTCGGAGCCGCCGCGCGATGAGCACCATTCAGACATCCATGCCTCGCGTGGCACCGAACCGGCCGGTTGCGACGCCGTGGCAACGGCTCTCGACCAATCGCAACTGGCTGGCGATGTGGTTCATGCTGCCGGCGGCGGCGTTCCTGATCCTGTTTCTGGCCTATCCGCTGTTTCTCGGCGTCTGGATGAGCTTCACCGACGAGCGGATCGGCCGCGGCGGTGTCTTCGTCGGGACCGAAAATTACCAATGGCTGATGGAAGACAGCGTGTTCTGGCTGTCGGTCTTCAACACGCTGCTCTACACGATCGTCGCCAGCGCCATCAAATTCGCTGTCGGACTTTATCTCGCGTTGCTGCTGAACCGGCATATGCCGTTCAAGGCGATGATCCGCGCCGCCGTGCTGGTGCCGTTCATCGTGCCGACCGTGCTGTCCGCGATCGCCTTCTGGTGGATCTACGACGCGCAGTTTTCGATCATCTCGTGGTCGCTGATCAAGCTGGGCCTGATCACGCAGAACATCAATTTCCTCGGCGACACCAATATGGCGCGCGCCAGCGTCATTTTCGCCAATATCTGGCGCGGCGTCCCCTTCGTCGCGATCACGCTGCTGGCCGGATTGCAGACCGTGTCGCCGTCGCTTTACGAGGCGGCCGTGCTCGACGGCGCGACGAGCTGGCAACGCTTTCGCTTCATCACCTATCCGCTGCTGACGCCGATCATCGCGGTCGTGATGACCTTCTCGGTGCTGTTCACCTTCACCGACTTTCAGTTGATCTGGGCGCTGACGCGCGGCGGTCCGGTGAATTCGACGCATCTGATGGCGACGCTGAGCTATCAGCGCGGCATTCTGTCGGGGCGGCTCG
>JAQGJY010000286.1 GCA_028290325.1 Tardiphaga sp. | reverse complement strand
TCATGGCGCCGATCGAACCGTTCGATTGCACGGCGGATCACGGCCATGTCGTGCTGCACTCGATTCCCGGGGCGCGGCATTACAATCCGATCGGCTCGGTACATGGCGGCTACGCCGCGACGCTGCTGGATTCCGCGATGGGGCTTGCGATCCACACGACGCTGCCGCCGGGCACGGGCTACACGACGCTGGAATTCAAAGTGTCGTTCATCCGCGGCATGAGCACGGACTCGGGCACCGTCCGCACCGAAGGTAAGGTGCAGAATGTCGGCCGCCGCGTCGCCATCGCGGAGGCCAGCATCACCGACGCCAAAGGCCGGCTGCTCTGCCATGCCACGACGACCTGTCTGGTGTTCGAGATTCCGCCGGGCAAATAGAGTCCGGCCGGCAGTGCGAGGAGCTGTCGTTTCTTCGCCGGCGAAGCGCCAACGACGACGACCGTACTCCTCGCAATGACGCCGGTTTACGCCGCGTTGCTGCCCTCGTCGCGGATCGCCTCGAACAGAAACCAGGTCCGGCGTTCGGTTTCGTCGATCCAATTTTCCAGCAGACCGGCCGTCGCCGCGTCATCCAGATCGTCGACGGTTTTGTGCGCCTTCCGCATCGCCGCGGCGACATGCTTGTTGTCGTTCATCAGCTCGCGCAGCATCTCGCGCGGCGGCACGAAGCTCTCGTCGTTGTCCTTGATCGTTTGCAACTTGGCGATCTGCCCGATCGAGCGCAACGTGGTGCCACCGACCTTGCGGACGCGCTCGGCCATGTCGTCGGTGGTCCCGAGAATCTGCTCGGATTGCTCGTCGAGCATCAAATGATAATCGCGGAAGTGCCGGCCACTCATATGCCAATGAAAATTCTTGGTCTTGAGATAGAGCGCGAAGGTGTCGGCCAGCAGCACGTTCAGCGTCGCGGAAATCTTGTCGGTCGCCTCCTGCGGGAGATCCGACGGCGTGTCGAGGTCTGTGGCAACGGCTTTGGTTTTGCTCACGGTCTTTGTTCCCTGATATTGCGGTATTCAGGCGGGTCAAAACGCCTTACACCGCACCCAACGCCTTGTGGTAGACCCGGTTCCAACCTGGAACGCATCCGGTGAACGCAACGACATGAACGACTGGATCGATTATTACGACTCCACCCACACGATCTATGCGAGCAAGCTGCACCGCGACGTGCACTTCGAGATCGTGGCGGCGGATATCATCCGCTACATCCCCTCGCCCGACGCCGTTGTGCTGGATTATGCCTGCGGCGAGGCGCTGTCCGCGCCGAAGGTCGCCGCCGCCTGCGCCAAATTGATCCTGGCGGAGCCGGCGCCGGGCGTGCGCGGCCGGCTGACCGATCGGTTCGCGCCGATCACGACGATCGAGGTTCGCGCGCTCGACGATCTTCGCAGCTTGGAAGACAGATCGGTCGATCTGGCGGTGATGAATTCGGTCGCGCAATACATGACGCCGCAGCAACTGGACAGCGCCTTCAGCGTCATCAGCCGACTGCTCAAACCCGATGGACGGCTGGTGCTCGGCGACGTTCTGCACGCCCATGCCGGGACGGTGAGCGACGTCACGTCGCTGCTGCGGCTGGCGGTCCAACATGGATTCCTGAAAGACGCGCTGGTCGGACTGGTCCGCACGGCCTTGTCGGATTATCGCCAGCTTCGCAGCAAGGTCGGCTTGCAGCGCTACACCGAGGCCGATGTCCTGGCCAAGCTCGCCGCCGCCGGACTGACGGGGGCGCGCGAAAACATCAATATCGGTCACAACCAGTCGCGCATGACGTTCGTTGCTCGCTTGGCGGTCTGACTGCGACTGCCGTTAACGTTATGATAACAATCGCCACGGTAACGTCCAGTTAACCATAGGAAGTTGTGGAACCCGGCGCCCGAATAGGTAATCCTGTCCGTGGCCCGGTGGCGGAATGTCTACGCGGGGGGCGGTGCAACGCTTCTGATCCTGGTTCAAATCCAGGCCGGGCCTCCAACCTGCAGCTTCCGCTCTGTCAGTTGTCGATCTGCCGAAATGCCGGTTGAACACTTCCGCAACACCCTTTCGCAACCGCGAAATCTGGTCTAGACACAGCCTCGCGCGCGAGCGCTCCGGTGACAGAGGGACGCGCGGCTGCGCGCCCTTTTTTTGTGTGCATTTTTGCCCGCTTCAGCCTGCGAGACTTGATGCCGAAACGTACAGATATTTCGACGATCCTCATCATCGGCGCCGGCCCCATCGTGATCGGCCAGGCCTGCGAATTCGATTATTCCGGCACCCAGGCCGTGAAGACGTTGAAGGAAGAGGGCTACCGCATCGTCCTCGTCAATTCCAATCCGGCCACGATCATGACCGATCCGGACTTGGCGGACGCGACCTATATCGAGCCGATCACGCCCGAGATCGTCGCCAAGATCATCGAAAAGGAGCGCGGCGATCGCTCCAAGGGCTTCGCGCTATTGCCCACCATGGGCGGCCAGACCGCGCTGAACTGCGCGCTGTCGCTGCGCAAGCAAGGCACGCTTGATACATTCGACGTCGAGATGATCGGCGCCACCGCCGACGCGATCGACAAGGCTGAAGACCGCCAGCGCTTTCGCGAGGCGATGACCAAAATCGGACTCGAGACGCCGCGCTCGGTTCAGGTCAAGACCCTGCCCGACGCCTTGCGCGCGCTCGACGTGATCGATTTCCCGGCGCTGATCCGGCCATCGTTCACGATGGGCGGCACCGGCGGCGGTATCGCGTACACCAAGGCCGAGTTCATCGAGATCGTCGAGCGCGGCATCGATGCCTCTCCGACCAGCGAAGTCCTGATCGAGGAAAGCGTCCTCGGCTGGAAAGAGTTCGAGATGGAGGTGGTGCGCGACAAGAAAGACAATTGCATCATCGTCTGCTCGATCGAGAACATCGATCCGATGGGGGTGCATACCGGGGATTCGATCACCGTCGCGCCGGCGCTGACGCTGACCGACAAGGAATATCAGATCATGCGCGACGCCTCGCTGGCGGTGCTGCGCGAGATCGGCGTCGAGACCGGCGGCTCGAACGTGCAGTTCGGCGTCAACCCGGCGGACGGCCGCATGGTCGTGATCGAAATGAATCCGCGCGTGTCGCGCTCATCCGCATTGGCCTCGAAAGCGACCGGCTTTCCGATCGCCAAGGTCGCCGCGAAACTCGCGGTCGGCTACACGCTCGACGAAATCGCCAACGACATTACCGGCGGCGCGACGCCGGCATCGTTCGAGCCGACGATCGATTATGTCGTCGTGAAAATTCCGCGTTTCGCCTTCGAGAAATTCCCCGGCGCCAGCCAGACGCTGACGACCTCGATGAAGTCGGTCGGCGAGGTGATGGCGATCGGCCGCACCTTCCAGGAATCATTGCAGAAGGCATTGCGCGGCCTCGAGACCGGCTTGACCGGCCTCGACGAAATCGAGATCGACGGGCTCGGCAAGAGCGACGACAAGAATGCGGTGCGCGCCGCGCTCGGCACCCCGACTCCGAACCGCCTGCTGCAAGTCGCGCAGGCGATGCGGCTCGGCTGGTCCGACGACGAGATCTTCACCTCGTGCAAGATCGATCCGTGGTTTCTCGCCGAGATGCGCGGCATCGTCGAGATGGAAACCAAGATCAAGGCCAACGGCCTGCCCGCGCATGCGTTCGGCATCCGCAGCCTGAAGGCGATGGGCTTTTCCGACGCGCGGCTGGCCGTGCTGGCCGGCCGCACCGAGGAGGCCGTCAAGGCGCAGCGCCGCGCGCTGGGCGTGCGCCCGGTGTTCAAGCGCATCGACACCTGCGCCGCCGAATTCGCCTCGCCGACGGCCTATATGTATTCGACCTATGAGGCGCCTTTCGCGGGCGAGGTCATCGACGAGAGCGCGCCGTCTGACAAGACCAAGGTCATCATTCTCGGCGGCGGACCGAACCGCATCGGTCAGGGCATCGAGTTCGATTATTGCTGCTGCCATGCCTGTTTCGCGCTGCACGACGCCGGCTACGAGACCATCATGGTCAACTGCAATCCGGAAACCGTCTCGACGGATTACGACACGGCGGACCGGCTCTATTTCGAGCCGCTGACCGGCGAGGACGTGCTGGAGATCATCGATACCGAACGTCAGAACGGCACGCTGCATGGCGTCATCGTCCAGTTCGGCGGCCAGACGCCGCTCAAGCTCGCCCATGCGCTGGAAGAGGCCGGCGTGCCGATCCTCGGCACCTCGCCGGATGCGATCGATCTCGCGGAAGACCGCGACCGCTTCAAGCGGGTGCTCGACAAACTGAAACTGAAACAGCCGAAAAACGGCATCGCCTATTCGGTCGAGCAGGCGCGCATGGTCGCCACCGAACTCGATTATCCGCTGGTGGTGCGGCCGTCTTACGTGCTCGGCGGCCGCGCGATGCAGATCATCCGCGAGGAAGGCCAGCTCGGCGACTATCTGCTCGGCACCCTGCCCGAGCTGGTGCCCTCCGACGTCAAGGCGCGCTACCCGAACGACAAGACCGGCCAGATCAACACCGTGCTCGGCAAGACCCCTTTGCTGTTCGACCGCTACCTGTCGGACGCCATCGAGATCGACGTCGACTGCCTGTGCGACGGCAAGGACACCTTCGTCGTCGGCATCATGGAGCACATCGAGGAAGCCGGCATCCATTCCGGCGACTCCGCCTGTTCGCTGCCGCCGCATTCGCTCGACGCGGCGATGATCTCCGAACTCGAACGCCAGACCCGCGACATGGCGCTCGGGCTCGACGTCATCGGCTTGATGAACGTGCAGTTCGCGATCAAGGACGGCGACATCTACGTGCTCGAAGTCAATCCGCGCGCGTCGCGGACGGTGCCGTTCGTTGCCAAGGTGGTCGGCATTCCCGTCGCCAAGA
>JAQGJY010000260.1 GCA_028290325.1 Tardiphaga sp. | reverse complement strand
GCGGCCGGTTGATCCGCCGTGTCAGGATCGCGACTTCCGGTCCAAACATGCCGCGCATCTTCAGCTCTGGAATGCGATCATATCTTCGCCCGACATCGCGTGCGGTCGGTTGATTGTCGTTCTTACCGCTTCGCGAGCAAGCTGGTCGTGATGCCGGCAAATCGTTTGCGATGATCTGGCACAGGCGCCGAAACGGCAGATTAAAAATGGTCGGAGCGAAAGGATTTGAACCTTCGACCCCTAGTCTCCCAGACTAGTGCGCTAACCGGGCTGCGCCACGCTCCGATGCCTTGACGGCCTGCATGCTGTAGCGGCGTTCGGCTGCCCGCGCAAGAAGCTGCGCGCAAGAACACGCGGCCGAAGAGCTCGTGCGGCCTCAACTGTCCTGAAGCGCGCGGTCCAGCATCTGGCGGCAGGCCACCAGGTCGCTCATCACGGCCTTGAGGCGGATGATGTCGAGCGGCCGGCGATCCGGCTTCGGCGGCGGAGTCGGCGCTCGGGCCAGAGCCGGCGCCGGCTCAACGGCGTGCTCGAGAGCTGCGGCGGCCAGGGCCGACGACGCGGCGCGCGGCGGCGCCGTTTGCGGCGCGACATCGTTTCTGGGCAACGGCGTCGCCATCGGCCGGCGCGGCGGTGGCGCGATCGGCTCCGGCGCCGTCGCGATCTCGTCGTCGGCCGCCGCCTCGTCATCCGCGGCTGCGGCTTCTGCATCGGCTTCGGCATCGTCATGACGCGGCGGCCGGACCCGGACGCCGTCGTCAAGCGCGTACAGTGACGGCACCGCCTTCGCGGTATCGCTCAGCGCTTGAACGGATTTGATGCCCTGCTCTTTCAGGATGCGCTGAACGCCACGGATCGTGTAGCCCTCTCCGTAGAGCAGACGACGAATGCCGCGCAGCAGATCGACATCGTCGGGACGATAGAAGCGGCGACCACCGCTGCGCTTCATCGGCTTGATCTGGCTGAACCGCGTTTCCCAGAATCGCAGAACATGCTGCGGGATGTCGAGCTCGTCGGCGACTTCGCTGATGGTGCGGAATGCGTCGGGCGCCTTGTCCAAAACCGGCTCCTCAGATGTCAAACGGCGGTTCAGGATCACGTCCCGAATCCGAGTCGCATCCTAGCATGACATCACGCCGTTTCGTCGAAGACCGATCAGCCCGCCTTTTGCGCCTTGCCATTGGCGGCCGACACCGCGACGGCTTCGGTCGGCTCGCCGTTGATGCGCTGCTTCAAGATCGCGGATGGCTTGAACACCATCACGCGGCGCGGCGAAATCGGCACCTCGGTGCCGGTCTTGGGATTGCGGCCGATGCGCTGGCCCTTTTTGCGAACCATGAAGGAGCCGAACGACGACAACTTCACAGTCTCGCCCTTCTCGAGGCAGTCAGTGATTTCCTTCAGCACC
This sequence comes from Tardiphaga sp., assembly GCA_028290325.1. Classification (GTDB taxonomy): domain Bacteria; phylum Pseudomonadota; class Alphaproteobacteria; order Rhizobiales; family Xanthobacteraceae; genus Tardiphaga. Next base: position 7,523 of record JAQGJY010000260.1, on the reverse strand, counting down.
AGTTCGACGAACGCGGACGATTCCGTGCGCGACAGACCTACCTTCTGGTAGACCGCTTCGCACAGATCGACCCGTGTCACTGTTTTGCCAGTCCCGCTCATCGCCTGCCCCGATCGTCGGCGAAAGAATTTCGACGCGAAAATTAAGTTGTTAACGACAGCGGGTCAACACCGCACATCGTCTCGAAAGACTTTAAAGCCGTTACAATAAGCGTCTCATTTGAAGTATAGATTTACCATCGCACGAGGGCCGACCCCCACGTGAAGCCGCCACCCATCGCTTCGAGCAGGACCAGATCGCCACGCTTGATGCGCCCATCGGCCACGGCTGTCGAGAGCGCGAGCGGAATCGAGGCGGCCGATGTGTTGCCGTGCCGATCCACCGTCATGACGACTTTCTGCGGCGCGATGTGCAGCTTGTGCGCGGATGCGTCGATGATGCGTTTGTTGGCCTGATGCGGCACGAACCAGTCGATCGTTTCCGCCGAGGCGCCGGTCGCGTTGAAGGCATCGACGATCACGTCGGTGATCATACCGACCGCGTGCTTGAACACTTCGCGGCCTTCCATGCGCAGATAGCCGACGGTCTGGGTCGATGATGGCCCGCCATCGACATAGAGCTTGGCCTTGTGGCGGCCGTCGGAGCGCAGATGCGTCGTCAGCACGCCGCGATCGTCAGCGCCGCCCGGCAGCGACTGCGCTTCGAGCACAAGAGCGCCGGCGCCGTCGCCGAACAGCACGCAGGTGCCGCGATCGGTCCAGTCGAGAATTCGCGAGAACGTCTCCGCGCCGATCACCAGCGCGCGCTTGAACGAGCCGCCACGCAGCATCGAGTCCGCCGTCGCGAGGGCAAAGATGAAACCGGAGCACACGGCTTGCAGATCGAACGCCGCGCCATGATTGATGCCGAGCGCGGCCTGGACCGCGACGGCGCTGGCGGGAAAGGTGTTATCGGGCGTCGAGGTCGCCAGCACGATCAGATCAATCGACTGCGCGTCGACGCCGGCATTGGCGAGCGCGGCCTTCGCGGCGTTGATCGCGAGATGCGAGGTGAACTCGCCTTCGGCCGCGATGTGACGCTGCCGGATGCCGGTGCGCTGCACGATCCACTCGTCCGAGGTATCAACCTTCTGCGCCAGTTCGGCATTGGTCAGAATGCGCTCCGGCAGATAAGACCCACAGCCGAGCACGACCGAACGTATCGCAGTCACGAGACAGCCTCCTGCGCGGTCGGTGCCGATGTCATTACACCGCCGTCGCGATTGAGCGTTTGATTGATCTTCGTCAGGAGATCGTATTTGACCATGTCATAGCCAACATCGACGGCGTAGGCAAAGCCGTCCGCATCGGTTCCGCCATGGCTTTTGACGACGATGCCGTTGAGGCCGAGAAACACGCCGCCATTCGATTTCGACGGGTCCATCTTGTCACGCAGCGCCTTGAACGCGCCGCGCGCGAACAGATAGCCGATCCGGGACCGCCAGGTCCGCGACATGGCGCTGCGAAGGTATTCGGAAATCTGCCGCGCGGTGCCTTCCGCCGCCTTCAAGGCGATGTTGCCACTGAAGCCCTCGGTGACGATCACGTCGGCCGCGCCTTTGCCGATGCCGTCGCCTTCGACAAAGCCGATGAAGTTCAGTTGCGGCAGATCGAGCGCGCGCAACAGCTCGGCGGCATCGCGGATTTCCTCGCTGCCCTTGATTTCCTCGACGCCGATATTCAGCAGGCCAACGGTCGGGCGTTCGAGATCGAACAGCACGCGCGCCATCGCGCTGCCCATGATCGCCAGCGTCTTGAGATGCTCGGCGTCGCCACCGATGGTCGCGCCGAGGTCGAGCACGACGGAGTCGCCGCGCATCGTCGGCCATATGGCGGCGATCGCCGGACGATCGATGCCCGGCAGCGTGCGGAGGCAAAATCGCGCCATCGCCATCAACGCGCCGGTATTGCCGGCCGACAACGCCACGTCGGCGGCGCCTCGTTTGACGGCGTCGATCGCCAGCCACATCGACGACACCTTGCGGCCGCGCCGCAGCGCCTGACTGGGCTTGTCGTGCATGCTGACGGCGACGTCGGTGTGGAAGACCTGCGACACCTTCTTCAGCGCCGGATGCTTGGCCAGTTCCGCTTCGATCAACGCGCTGTCGCCGAACAGCAGGAACTCGCTGTCGGGATGGCGGACCAGCGAGAGCGCGGCGCCGGGCACGACGACCGACGGGCCGAAGTCGCCGCCCATGGCGTCAAGCGCGATACGAACCTTTTGCGGCATGGATGTCCCGAAGACCTGGTGAATGCGGTTGAGCGGGCTCGGCCGCGGCTGGACATTCCGTTACCACAGGCAACGGGCGGTCGGCGCGATCGGCGCGCGACCGGCGGGACAATAGCGTTTCTCCGGCCCGATACAACATCTTGACCTGACCCGCCTAACCTGAAGCCGACCGTGCCCCGGAATCAAGGGCAGTTAGTCGGGTTTCGTCTTCGGCGCGCCTTGCAAAGCCTTCAGCGCCGCGAACGGGTGTTCCTCCGGATCGTCCGGCTCGGCCGGCAGCGCGAGCACGGCGCCCGGTTTGCGAGGATAGGGATCGACGGCGAGGAACAGCGCGTCGGTCGCGACCCGGCCGATATCGATGACGCCGTTCTCGATCGGCTCCGGCGGATCGGGAATCGCGGCCTCGTCATCTCCGGAATCGTCGATCGTCGAGGCCATCGGCGGAATTTTCGACGGCGGCGCGAAGATGATGTCGATCTCCTCATCGATATCGCTGTCGATATCATCCAGCGAAACGACACAAACCTGCCCGATCCGCGCGGTGACCCGGCCGGTCACCTGAACCTGGCCGTCGCGAATCGGCTGCAGCGTGAACGTCGCGCGCGCGGCATGGACGCTGCGGAGACCGCCGGTTGTGGCGATCGCGGCCAGTTGACCGGCATCGGCGACGATGCTGCGCTCGACGCCGGTATCCGAGATTTGCTCAACCACGATCGGCACCCGCCATGGGTCCGGCGCGATGTGTTCGGGCCGCACGAAGCCGCGCGGCGTCTTGCCGTCCTCACGCGCGGACTTGGCGCCTTCCGCTGGCTTGGTCTCGCGCTCGGGCTTGCCGCCGCGCGGTGGTTTGCGATCGCCCGATTTATCTTTTCGCCAGGTCACGCGGCATCTCCTTTGACGGGGCTTTCGAGCGGCGGCGGGAAGCGCAGGTCGCCTCGCCCCAACGTTGCGGTATCAGCCCCCTCGAGAGTCACGATGGCGCGCATGACATAGCGTGCAAGTCCCGGCGCAGCCGCAACACGCTGACCGTTATAGACGTTACGCTCCAGCGCAGCCACCAGCGGCTCGTCTCCGCCGGCTGCGAGCGCCTCGTCATAGGCTCGCGCCCGGCCATAAAACGCTTCGTTGAATTCGAGCAGCTTCTTGGGAACCTTGAGGTCACTGGTGCCAAGCTCGCGCAGATTGTCGTCCATATCGCTGCAGAAATGATCGATCAGCGCCTGCCCGAGCTGGTCGGAATCGCCGGTGGCGCGGAGCCGCCGCAACATCAGCCACAGATGCAGAATCACCATATCGAGCCGACCCGCGAGCGTGTCGGGAACGGCCAGATCCGTGTAAAACGCGGGCGTCCGGGCCTGCGCCACGATGGCGCCATAGATCGCACCAATGGTGCCGCGCGACGCGGGGCTTGTTGTCAATCGATTGAACGGCCAGAGCATGGTGGTCCATTAACGGGCTGGCAGGCCCTTCTGTTGCATTCTGTGATGCTGCCCGGTACGTCAACGCTTCGCCCGATGCAATAGCTGGACCTACGCCCGCATGACCATGACACGTGAAACCGCCCCCGCGTTGGCCTTTCGCCCGGCCCGTGCCGGACGCTGGCGCGCCGCGCGTGTTGCGCTGGCGATGGCGCTCGGCTGCGCTTTATTGCCGGCCTGCACCTCGGAGCAATTCCAGAAGGGCTACATCCTGCCGCCGGGCGCGCTGGAACAGATCCCGATCGGCGCCAGTCAGGATCAGGTGCTGATCGTGCTCGGGACGCCATCGACCGTCGCGACGCTGAGCGGCGAGGTGTTCTATTACATCTCGCAGCGGTCGGAGCGGAAGGTCGCGTTCATGAACCCGCAGATCATCGATCAGCGCGTCATCGCGGTCTATTTCGACAAGAACCGTCAGGTCGTGCGGCTCGCCAATTACGGCATGCAGGACGGTCGTATCTTCGATTTCATCAGCCGTACGACGCCGACCTCCGGTCAGGAAATGAGCTATCTCGCGCCGCTGTTCAAGCTGATCAGCTTCCGGTAGTTCGCCGCATCTCGTCGAAGCAGCCCCGCGCGCCGCACGGGGCTTGTTTCGTTTGAGCCGCACCATGCGCCGGCTTGCCGCAAGCGGACGCGGCCCGTAGTCTCCTGATCAATCAAAAAGATCAAAGAGGGAGACGACATGACCGATCACTTTTCACGCCGCACGATCCTGACCGCCGCGGCCGCGATGTCCGCCGGCGTCGCGATGCCAAGCATCGGCCGCGCTGCCGGCGAGTGGAAACCGACCGAGACCGTTCGAATCATCGTACCGGCCGCCGCCGGCGGCAGCACGGATGTGATGGGCCGCCTGCTGGCCGCGCACCTGCAACCGGTGTGGGGTCAATCGGTCGTCGTGGAGAACCGCTCGGGCGGCGGCGGCACGATCGGCGCCGCCGAGGTCGCGCGCCTGAAGGGCGATGGCCACACCATTCTGATGGGCAATCCCGGCCCCAACGCGATCGCCTACAGCATCTTCAAGAACCTGACCTACAAGCCCGAGCAGCTTCAGCCGGTCAGCAACATGATCCGGATTCCGAATATCGTCTGCGCGCATCCGAGCGTGCCGATCAAGACGATCCCGGAGCTGATCGCTTACATCAAAGCCAACCCCGACAAGTTGAATTACGGCTCGTCTGGCGTCGGCCAGAGCCCGCATCTGACCGGCGCGTGGTGGCTTCAGCTCACCGGATTGAAGATGCAGCACGTGCCGTTCAGGGGCGCCGGGCCCGCGTTACAGGCCGCGCTGGCGGGCGATATCCAGATCCTGTTCGACAATCTGTATCCGTCGCTGCCGCAAGTGCTCGACGGCAAGCTGATCGGTCTCGCCGTGACGACGCAGGAGCGCAGCGCGCAGGCCCCGAACGTGCCGGCGATGCGCGAAACCGCGCCCGAACTGGCGCCCTTCGATGTGTCGTCGTGGTTCGGCGCCTTCTATCCCAAGAGCACGCCGACCGAGGCCGTCACCGCGCTCAACCAGCAGATCAAGGTGTTGTTGGCGAAGGAGGAAACCAAGCGCACGACATTGGCCATGGGCGCGACGCTCGACTACGGCACGCCGGAGCAATTCTCGTCCTTCGTCACGGCCGAGACCGCGAAGTTCAAGGGCATCATCGACAAGGAAGGTTTGCAGATGGAGGTCAAATGACCTCCATCTGCCGGAAAGTCAGACCGTGCGCCCGCCATCGACCGGCAAGATGACGCCGGTGATGAAGATCGACTCGTCACCGCCGAGATAAACGCAGGCGTTGGCGATGTCGGTTGGCGTCGAGAGCCGGCCGAGCGGAATGGTGGCGAGAAACTTCGCGCGGTTCTCCGGCGTGTCCGGCATGCCCATGAACGCCTCGAGCAATCCGGTCTCGCCCATCACCGGCGCGATGCAATTGACGCGGATTCGATCCGGCGCGAGTTCAACCGCCATCGATTTCGACATCAGGTTCACCGCGCCCTTGGTGCCGTTGTACCAGGTCAGCCCCGGACGCGGCCGCACGCCGGCGGTCGAGCCGATATTGATGATGTTGCCGCTGCCCTGCTTCCGCATCTGCGGCACCACCGCATTGGTCATCAGGAAGATCGACTTGACGTTGATCGCGAAGACCTTGTCGAATTCGTCTTCCGTGACCTCCATCAGCGGCTTGTTGCGGAAGGTCCAGCCGGCGTTGTTGACGACAATGTCGAGCGAGCCGAACGCATCGACGACGGTTTTGACGGCGGCGTCGATGTCGGATTTTTTGGTGACGTCACCCGCGAACGCGATCGTTCCGCCGCCGGCTTCCTTGGCCACGGCCTCCGCGCCTGTTTTGTTGAGATCGAGAATGACGACCTTGGCGCCCTCGCGCACGTAGGATCGCGCGATCTCCGCGCCGAATCCCGAAGCGCCTCCCGTGACGAGCGCCGTTTTGCCCTTCAACCGCATCCCTGGTCTCCCGTTTTGTGTCGAGAGCCAAAGGATGCGGCATCAGGCAAGGCGCATCAAGGCCCCATCGCCCGAATATCGGTGGTGAGATCCTTGCGCTTGAAGGGAGACAACGCACTCGTGCTGTCGTCGCTCAGAAACTTGTCGAGCGTGCTCTGGATGCTTTCCTTGACGCTCTCAGGACCGCGATCGCTCATCTGCGTGTGCTGCGCATCGGTGTGAACGATATCAATGCCGGCCTTCTTCGCCTCGGCATCGGTCGGCACGACGCCGGGATCCGGCTTCCAATCCTTCGAGCGGAACGACAGAATCTTCGGTCCGCCGGTGAGGAATGGCACGCGCAGATTATCCAGCGTCACCACTTTCGCGACTTCGCCGGGATGCTGCTGCGCGAAGAACATCGAGATATCGCCGCCATTGGAATGGCCGATCATCGTGAGGTTGTCATAATCGGCGTAGGGATACAGCTTCTTCAACTGCTCGATCGTGTAGAGGATGTTCTTTTCGCCGCGCTCGTAGACCTGCAACCGGCCGACGAACAGCGAGCCGGCTTGCGTGACCAGCTCCTTGTCGGTCGGCAGATCGTGCTGGATGCACACAACGAGGTAGCCGCGCAACGCCATCAAATTCGAGATAAAGGAATACTCGGTGTATTTCACCGTGTTGCCGTGGCTGAGAATGGCGACAGGCATCTTGGTCATGCCGGCGCGCGCTTTCATCTCGGTGTCCCAGCGCACCGCGACGTCAACGTCGATGACGCGGTTGCGGACCGTGTCGGTGAAGTCGAGCGATTGATGCCGGATGCCCCAGGTCGTGAAGGAAAAGTAGCCGGCGATCAGAATGACCAGCAGGCATGCCAGGACGATTGCAATGCGTGTGGCGAGCGGGTGCTTGGACCCGGCACGGATCTGCTCCCGATCCCCGCCCGTCCTCTCGGACGGACGCTCGAAACGACCTGTGGTGCTGGCTGTGGTCTCGGTCACCGATCCCTCTGCTCTCATTCGCGGCAATCGGGCATTGCCCTTCGCACACCCTCTTAGCTGCCAATGTGGCCCGATGCGTCATCCGCAACAAGAGCTTGCGTCTCGTTGGCAACCATGTGTCAAATTAAATATCGGCAAGCTGCCAGGTTCCCGATGACCTATGGTGCAGCGCGTCAAGCCCCGCGTTGTAGTTGTCGTCGTCGTCCTGCTGCTTGTTCTTTTGAGTGGTCTCTCTGTCCCCGCTGGTCTCGGCTTCGGTGTTGCCCACGCGCTTCAGCGGCGACAGGAACAACAGGGTCAGGAACGTGAACAACGAGATCACCACCGCGACGTCAT
>JAQGJY010000210.1 GCA_028290325.1 Tardiphaga sp. | reverse complement strand
GTCTGGGTCCAGAGCCGTTCAAGATTGTAGAATTCGCGGACTTCGGGGCGGAAGATATGGACGATGACCTCGCCGGTATCGATCAGCACCCAGTCGCAATTGGTCAGGCCCTCGACGTGCAGGCCCTTGATGCCCTTTTCCTTCAGGCCCTTGGCGATGGTCTCGGCGACCGCGCCGACATGGCGATTGGAGCGCCCCGAGGTCACGACCATGAAATCCGAGAAGGCCGACTTGCCGCGCAGATCGATCGTGACCGTGTGCTCGGCCTTCATGTCGTCGATCTTGGCCAGAATGATATCCAGCGTTGCGCTGCCGGCCGATCGGGCCTGAACCAGCACCGGCGCGGTCGCCTTGCGGGTCCGCGCCACCGCCGCCTTCGGCTTGGCAGCCCTGGTCGCGACAGCCTTGGTCGCGACAGCCTTGGTCGCAACAGCCTTTGCGCCTTTCGGCTTCGACACTTTGGCGGCGGCCGGCTTGGTTGTTTGAGACGCCTTGGCCGGCGACGCTTTTGCAGCGCGCGGTTTCGCGGCACTGGCTTTGGCGGCCGGCTTCTTTGCAGCGGTGGTTTTTGCAGCCGGCTTTTTCGCGGCCTTGGAGGCGGTGGCTTTGGCCGAACCGGCCTTCAATACAGATGTGGTCAGGGACCATTCCTTTCACTGTATCGCGGCGCCGAACACGGCGCGCACGAGCGATATTACACATGTGGTCGTGACGGTTTCAACATGCCAGTGGCCGCCGGACGTTCATTCTGGTCTGGCTGTGGCTAAACTGTCGTGATCCAGCTCCCGTCCGGTCTTCTCAGCGCCGTCGAGGAGACGTCGAGCTTCATGCCGCTGAGAAATGTCCAGGCCGGTGGCACGAGGTCGGCCAGCGCGGTCGCGTCGCGCTCCGGCAGCCGAGCTCTGGCCAGCGCCTGCGCGGCCGGCGCGCCCAAGGCACGGCCGCCGAGCGGCGGGCGGTCGATGACCGCGATCGGCATCGTATCGGCGATGCCGCGCCAGTTCTGCCAGCGATGGAACTGGGCGAGATTGTCCGCGCCCATGATCCAGACGAAGCGCACGCCGCGACAGCGCCGGTGCAGCGCGCGCAGCGTATCGACCGTGTAGCGGGTGCGCAGCGCGGTCTCGACGGCGGTGACGTCGATGCGGCTGTCGGCCGCGACGGCGCGGGCGGCCTCGAGCCGGTCGTCGAGCGCGCGCAAGGCGCTCGCCTGCTTCAACGGGTTGCCGGGCGTCACCAGCCACCAGACGCGATCGAGCTGTAATCGCTTCAAGGCGAACAGGCTGATCGCGCGATGCGCCTGATGCGGCGGATTGAACGAGCCGCCGAGCAGGCCGATCCGCATCCCCGGCGTGTGCAGCGGAATCGCCTGCGCGATGGAGCGTGGTGTGAGTTCCATGTCGGGTCGATGTCTCATTGGACTGTTGCCGACAACCAGCGCACCTCCGTCATCGCCCGGCAAGCGCGCGCCACGACCGGGCGACTCAGTATCGCAGAGAGTGATTGATGGAACGTCGGCCTCGCGGCCTACCGGGTCATCCGCCGTCGCGGATAAAGACGGCCATGCGCGAGGGGCCGCTGCCAGTCGCTCGCGGCACGGTTTCACGGCCGGGTCTGGCCGTCGCCGTGGACGATGTATTTGAAGCTCGTCAATTGCTCCGCGCCGACCGGACCGCGCGCGTGAAACTTGCCGGTCGCGATGCCGATTTCGGCGCCGAACCCAAACTCGCCGCCGTCGGCGAACTGCGTCGAGGCGTTGTGCAGCACGATCGCGGCATCGACCTCACGCAGAAATCGCTCCGCCGTTGCGGTATCGGCGGTGACGATCGCTTCGGTGTGATGCGAGCCGTAGCGCGCAATATGATCGAGCGCGCCATCGAGGCCATCCACCACGCGCGCGGCGATGATCGGCGCTTCGTATTCGGTGCTCCAATCGGCGTCGCTGGCCGCTTTGACCCTTGGATCGGCATGTCGCACGGCCTCGTCGCCGCGCACTTCACAGCCGGCATCGAGCAACATCCGAACCAGCGGTGCGAGTTGTGCCGCTGCCGCACCGTCCACCAGCAAGGTTTCGGCCGCGCCGCAAACGCCGGGGCGGCGCATCTTGGCGTTTAGCACGATCGCTTGCGCCATCGCGGCGTCGGCGGCGCGATCGATATAGACATGGTTGACGCCTTCGAGATGCGCGAACACGGGCACCCGCGCTTCGGCTTCGACGCGCGCGACGAGATTCTTGCCGCCGCGCGGCACGATCACGTCGATGCAATGATCAAGGCCGCCAAGCATCAGGCCGACGGCGGCGCGATCGCGCGTCGGCACCAGTGTAATGGCGGCATCCGGCAGCCCGGCTTCGCGCAGACCTTGCACGAGGCCATCATGGATCGCGCGGCAGGAGCGAAATGAATCCGAGCCGCCGCGCAGGATCACGGCATTGCCGGATTTCAGACACAGCACGCCGGCATCGGCCGCGACGTTCGGGCGGCTCTCGAAGATCACGCCGACGACGCCGAGCGGTACTCTTACACGCGAGATCCGCATGCCGTTGGGGCGCTGCCAGCTCTCGGTGATCGCGCCGACCGGATCGGCGATGTCGTGAATGATCTGGATGCCGTCGGCCATCGCCGCGATCCGCGCCGGCGTCAGCGTCAGGCGATCGACGAACGCATCGCTCATGCCCGACGCGCGCGCGTCCGCGACGTCTTCGCCATTGGCGGCCAGGATTCGGGATTCGCCGGCGCGGATCGCGCGCGCCATCGCGGCCAAAGCGGTGTTTTTCCGCGCGGTCGGTGCAACCGCCAGCACGCGGGCGGCGGCGCGGGCGTCGCGGCCGAGGCCGGCCATCAACGCGGCGAGATCGGTGGAGGCGTCGACGGCTTTGAGCGAGGCGGTCATGTCAGGGGTCCGGGCAGCGGGAGCGTCATATTTAGAGATGAAATCATTGCAATCCAAGCAATCTTGCCGCTGCGCTCAGCGATCCTATCATGATGCAATCGGTTTCGGGAGGCAGCCACTGGCTTGCGGCTCGTTCGGAAACGCGAACAGGACCACGAGGCCGAATTGGCCGAGCTGCGCGCCGAAATTCAGAAAGGGATCGATAGCGGGCCGGGCCGGGAGATCGATCCGAAAGAATGGGCCGAGGAGATCAAGGCGCGCGGACGGGCCAGATGGGCTGCCGAAAGAATGGCCAATAGAGAGGTTGTCAGTCCGCAAGCGGATATCGACATCGACGCGGCCTGGTCGGTCATCGCGAGCGCAATCCGAGTGCCGCTAACCGACTTGATCGACGCAGTTTCCCGATCGAGAATTATCATATTTTTTACGTCGAGATTTCCGGCGGCAGCGCGATCATCCGCGTCATGCACACGCGCGAAACGTCGGACGGCGCGACCTGACCTGACCTAAACCGCCCCGACGACCAAATCGTCGCGATGGATCATCGCGGTGCGGCCGCTAAAGCCCAGAATCGCCGCGACGTCGCGCGACGCGCTGCCCCTGATCTGCGCGGCATGGGTCGCATCATAGGCCACCAGCCCG
>JAQGJY010000203.1 GCA_028290325.1 Tardiphaga sp. | reverse complement strand
CAATTTGCGAAGCGAAGCCTGAGGCGAAGACACTCCGTTCGGAAGAGCAGAGAGTGTTTCCGTCTCCCCCTTCGGCTGGATTGGGAATTCCATTTCCTTGACCGATATGCGCCCTGCGCTCATCGTTATCAGATCAATCGCACGCAGGATCGGATGCATCTATGAGCAGCGAACGCGGCCTCAAACGCGAAGCGGCCAAGAGCATTATTGGTGTCGTCGATGCCGCGCGTAGCATTACGTTGGCGATCGCCGCGCGTGCCGCGCAGCATGATCGCGCCGGCAGTTTCAATTTCGAGAATTTCGACGATCTTGCGCGGGCCGGTTTACTCGGGTTGATGGTGCCGAAGGCCCTCGGCGGACACGGCGCGACAGCCACAGTTGGTGCGGAAGTCGTCGGCACGATCGCGCAGGCGGACGCCTCGACCGCTTTGGTACTGGCGATGCATTACATCCATCATTGGGTGATGGCGACGCAGGCGCGGTGGCCGGTGCACCTCTCCCGCAAATTGCAGCAGGAGAGCGTAAGCGGGATCGCGCTCATCAACGCCTTGCGCGTTGAGCCGGATCTGGGATCGCCGTCGCGCGGCGGCATGCCTGAAACCATCGCACGCCGCACTGACACGGCGTGGCGGCTGACCGGCCACAAAATCTATTCGACCGGATCGCCGATTTTAAAATATTATGCCGTCTGGGCCAAGACCGACGAGGCGGAGCCGCGCGCCGGGCTGTTTCTGGTGCCTGCCGGTCTGCCGGGCACGACGACCAGGAAGACGTGGGATCATCTCGGCCTGCGGGCCAGCGGCAGCGATGATGTAATCTTTGACGACGTGGTGTTTCCGCTCGACCACGAGATCGACGTTCGACCGCCTGCGCAATGGGGTAGACCGGATGTCGCGCAATCCGCGATCCACGCCGTTTTCATCTCCTCGATCTATGACGGCGTCGCGCGCGCGGCGCGCGAGTGGCTGGTGACGTTCTTGCGGAACCGCAAGCCGGCCAATCTCGGCGCGTCGCTCGCGACCCTGCCGCGCATGCAGGAAGTCGTCGGCCGCATCGAGGCGCGGCTCAACGTCAATGCGCGCCTGATCGCCAGCTTCGCCGCCGAAATCGATGACGGCATCTATCCCGACGTCTCCGACGCCAACATCCTCAAGCACACCGTCACCAACAATGCCGTCGCGGCGGTGGAAGACGCGCTGTCGCTCACTGGCAATCATGGTCTCTCGCGCACCAATCCGCTGGAGCGACATTATCGCGATGTGTTGTGCGGCCGCGTCCATACACCGCAGGACGACGCAACCCGGCTCGCCGCCGGTCGCCTCGCGCTCGGCATCTGAATTTCAACCTAGGAGACAAAGAATGTCCAACCCATCCGTTGAATTCATCGGCTTCATAACCACCAACAATTCGTCCGAGACGATCGTCCGTAACGGTCCGATCCTCGATCCGACCTATATCGAAACCGTTGCCAAGGCGCATGAACTCGCCGGCTTCGATCGCGCGCTCTTGGCGTTTCACTCGACGATTCCGGACGCAATTCAGGTCGGCCAGCATGTGCTGAGCGTCACCGAGAAGCTGAAGGTGATGATCGCGCAGCGGCCAGGCTTCACCGCGCCGACGCTTCTTGCGCGTCAACTCGCGACGATCGATCAGTTCTCAAAGGGCCGCGTCTCGCTGCATGTCATCACCGGCGGCAACGCCACCGAGTTGCGCCAGGACGGCAATACGATCGACGACAAGAACGAGCGCTACGCCCGCACCGCCGAATGGCTCGATGTCATCAAGGCCGAGTGGACAAGCGATAAGCCGTTTGATTATGCCGGTAAATACTATCAGGTCGAGAAAGGCTTCTCGCAGGTCAAGCCGTATCATCCCGATGGCATTTCGGTGTTCGTCGGCGGTGCCTCCGATGCCGCGATCGAGGTCGCCGGCAAGCATGCCGACACCTTCGCGCTGTGGGGCGAATCCTACGCGCAGGTGCGCGACGTGACGGCGCGGGTCCGCGCCGCCGCCGCGAAATATGGCCGCCCGAGGCCGCGCTTCAGCCTTTCGGTACGGCCGATCATCGCCGACACCGAGGAGAAGGCGTGGGCCAAGGCCGATGAGATTCTCGCGCGCGCCACGGCGCTGCAGGACAAGACCGGCTACCGCAAGCCGGCGGACGGTCATGCCACGGCGGGTGCGAAGCGGCTGCTCTCGCTGGCCGAGCAAGGCACCCGCATCGACAAGCGGCTATGGACCGAGATGGCGGCGCTGACTGGCGCCAACAGCAATTCGACGGCTCTGGTCGGTACGCCCGAGCAGGTCGCCGAGGTGTTCGGTGATTATTACGATCTCGGCGTCAGCCACTTCCTGATCCGCGGGTTCGATCCGCTGATCGACGCAATCGATTACGGCCGCGAACTGATCCCGCTAACGCGCCGGTTAATCGCGGAACGCAGCGGCGCGCGCAGCGTGGCGGCGGAATGATGCGGCTTCTTTTGGCGGCGGCTTTATTAGCCGGAGGTCTGGTTCACGCGGAGGCGCAGGCCGTCCTGCGCGTCGGCGACCAAAAGGGCAATTCGCAGGCAGTGATGGAAGCCGCCGGCGTCCTCAAGGACGTGCCTTACAAGATCGAATGGAAGGAATTCGCAGCAGCGGCCCCATTGCTCGAGGCGTTGAGCGCCGGCGCGATCGAGACTGGGTTGGTCGGCGACGCGCCATTCACCTTTGCGGTGGCTGCGAAAGCCCCGATCAAGGCGATTGCTGCCATTCGCCAGACGCAGGAAGGGCTCGCAATTCTGGTGCCGAAGGATTCGCCGGTCAAAAACATCGACGATCTGAAAGGCAAGAAGATAGCGACCGGGCGCGGCTCGATCGGCCATCAATTGGTTTTGGCCGCGCTGGAGTCGAAAGGCTGGACGACGTCCGACATTCAACTGACGTTCCTTGCGCCGTCGGATGCGAAGGTCGCCTATACGCGCGGCTCGGTCGATGCGTGGTCGACATGGGAGCCCTATGTCAGCCAGGAGGAGGTGCTGTTTTCCTCGCGCCGCGTGCTCACAGCGGAAGGGTTGACGCCGGGCATCGGCTTTCAGGTCGCGTCTGATGATGCGATCCGCGACAAGCGGCCGGAATTGCAGGATTTCGTGAGACGTTTGGCGACCGCACGGGCATGGTCGCTGACCAATGTGCAGGCCTATGCGGAGGCATGGGGCAAGCTCATGAACATCCCGCCGGCTGTGCCGCTGAACTGGCTGGCGCGCGCGAAGATCCGGATCGCGCCGATCGACGATGCCGCGATCGCCGATGAGCAGAAGACGATTGACCTGTATCTGCGTTCGGGGCTCATCAAGACAAAGCTTGATGCAGGGGCGATCGTCGATCGGTCGTTTCAGATTCGCTGACGTGCACGTTTTGCAGAACGTGTAGAGTCAACGCTCAGCAATCACAGAAAAACATCCCTGCTGAGCGAGCCGAGATTGAAACATTAGCCGCGCTTCTTGCAAGATTGCAGCGCAGCTATCGCTATTTTTGCGGACCACTCGACACCTAGAAAGCCGCTGACCATCATCATGAAAGAACGCCGAATGATCCGGCGCACCCAATGTGGAGATGATGATGAAACGGCGCGACTTCCTGAAGCTGTCATTGGGTGCCGCTACAATAGCGAGTATCACGACCCCTGCCCTCGCGCAGACCGCGCCGAAGGAAATCCGCATCGGCTATCAAAAGACCGGCGTGCTGGTGATCGCGCGGCAACAGGCGGTGCTGGAGAAGCATTTCGCGACGCAGAACATCGGCGTGAAGTGGGTTGAGTTCTCGTCCGGCCCGCCGCTGCTCGAAGCTATCAATGTCGGCAGCGTCGATTTCGGCGCGGTCGGCGACTCGCCGCCGATCTTCGCGCAGGCCGCCGGTGCCGCGATCGTCTATGCGGCGGGCTCGCCAATCACTAATGGTCAGGGCATTCTCGTGCCGAAAGAGTCGCCTATCCGAACGATTGCCGATCTTAAAGGCAAGCGCATCGGCTTCACCAAGGGATCGAGCGCGCACAATCTCGTGGTGCAGACGCTTGAAAAAGCCGGGCTTACTTATATCGACATCACGCCGGTCTATTTGACGCCACCCGACGCCGGACCTGCGTTCGCCAATGGCAGCATCGAGGCCTGGGCGATCTGGGACCCTTATTTCGCGATCGGCGAAGCAAAACAGAATGGCCGCATTCTCGTCAACGCTTACGAAGTGACGAAGACGAACTCGTTCTACATCGCCAATCGCGACTTCGCAAATAACAACGGCCGGATCCTGCAACAGACGATCGACGGACTGTCGAAAGCCGCAGCCTGGGCCGAGGCGAACCGTCCCGAAGTGGCGAAATCGCTCACGGCTGTCACCGGCATTCCGCTTGAGATTCAAACCATCGCCGCCAATCGCGCTTCCTTCACCATCGGCGCGATCACCGAGGCGATCATCGTCACGCAACAGGGCGTCGCCGATCGTTTTCATCGGCTCGGTCTCATTCCGAAAGCGATCAATGTCCGCGACGCCGTGTGGACGCCAACACACACCTGATCCTCTCACTTGTCGCCGAAACGCATCGCATCACCAAGGACATCACAGTGAACATTCGCAGACTCATTCTGAAGGCTATCGCGTCCGCCGCAATGGTCTCCGCGCTTGTGGCGTCGTCCGCTTACGCGGCCAACGCGCAGGAGAAAACCGTCCGCATTGGCTTCCAGAAATACGGCAAGCTGGTGCTGCTCAAAAGCAAGGGCACGCTCGAACCTAAGCTGAAGGCGCTCGGCTATATTGTGAACTGGAGCGAGTTTCCGTCCGGGCCGCCGCTGCTCGAAGCCATCAATGTCGGCGCGATCGATTTCGGTAACACGGGTGAATCGCCGCCGATCTTCGCGCAGGCTGCCGGTGCACCGATCCGCTATGTTGCCTATGAGCCGCCGGCACCGAAAGGCGAGGCGATCCTCGTCGCCAAGGACAGCCCGCTGACAACTGTGGCCGATCTGAAGGGCAAGACGATTGCCCTCAACAAAGGCTCAAACGTGCATTATCTACTCGTCCGCGCATTGGAAAAGGCCGGCGTCAAGTATAGCGACGTGACGCCGGTGTTTCTCGCGCCGGCGGATGCCCGTGCCGCCTTCGAGCGTGGCTCTGTCGATGCCTGGGTGATCTGGGATCCGTTCCAGGCGGCCGTCGAAAAAGCGATCGGCGCACGGACGTTGGCGGACGGTACCGGCGTGGTCGACAATCACCAGTTCTATCTGTCGTCGCAGAAATTTCTCGAAACCGAACCAAAAGTACTGGACGTCGTGATCGATCAGCTGCGCGAGATCGATTCCTGGGCCAAGTCCGACATCTCTGCTGTCGCGCAGCAACTCGCTCCATCGGTTGGACTTCCTGTGCCGGTGATCGAATTGGCACTGACACGACAATCCTACGGCATAAAACCTATCGATGACGGCGTAATCGCCGCTCAACAGCAATTGGCCGATACGTTTTTGAAGTTGGGTCTGATCCCGAAGCCGATCACAGTCTCTCTCGTTGCACGAAAGTCAGGTTCATGAGCAATTCGAAAAATACGTCTGCTAATATCCTCTGGTTTCTGCCGACTCATGGTGACGGTCGTTATCTCGGCACGACAACAGGCGGTCGTGAGGTCAATTTCAATTACCTGCGCCAGATCGCACAAGCGGCGGATCAACTTGGCTATTTCGGCGTGTTGCTGCCGACCGGCCGCAGCTGCGAGGATTCATGGGTGGTCGCATCGGCGATCGCGCCGTGGACAGAGCGGCTGAAATATCTCGTCGCCGTGCGGCCCGGTCTGCAATCGCCGAGCGTAGCAGCACGCATGACGGCAACACTGGACCGCGTCACCAATGGGCGATTATTGGTCAACGTCGTGACCGGCGGCGATCCGGTCGAAAATGCCGGCGACGGCATCTTTCTCAATCATGCTGAGCGTTACGAAGTGACGCGTGAATTTTTGAACGTCTATAGCGATCTACTTGCCGGGAAAACGGTCAATACCGATGGCAAGCACATCAAGATTCATGACGGGCGCCTGTTGTTTCGGCCGGTGCAGTCGCCACGCCCGCCGCTTTATTTCGGCGGCTCGTCGGATGCCGGCATCGATGTCGCCGTCGATGCCGTGGACAAATATCTCACCTGGGGTGAGCCGCCGGCCGCGGTCGCCGAGAAAGTCGCGCGCGTTAAGGCTGCCGCTGACAAACGCGGCCGCAAGCTGTCATTCGGTATTCGTTTGCATGTCATCGTTCGCGAGACGAACGAACAGGCGTGGAAAGCAGCCGACGAATTGATCCAGTACGTCACAGATGAGACCGTTGCCTCGGCGCAAAAGATATTTGCGCGGATGGATTCGGTCGGCCAAAAACGGATGGCCGAGTTGCATGGCGGCCGTCGCGATCAACTGGAAATCAGCCCGAATCTATGGGCCGGCGTCGGCCTTGTGCGCGGTGGCGCGGGTACGGCGCTGGTCGGTGATGCGGAAACGGTTGCCGCGCGTATACGTGAATATCAGGATGTCGGCGTCGATACGTTCATCATGTCGGGCTATCCGCATCTCGAGGAAGCCTATCGATTTGCCGAATTGGTGTTTCCGCTTCTGTCCGTGAATCAGGCCAGCAACGTCGCGGAATTGCGGGTCAACACCGGTCCGTTTGGCGAGACCATCGCCAACGAAGCGCGTCCGTCCGCGACGGCGAGTGGTTAGTCAAGTTGATGGCTTTGGAGTAGCTGCCGCCAGGTTATGGCCTGACCGGCAGGTCTCACGACATACGCTGCCTCGCACCCTGCGATGTGGGTGTTAGTGGGTTCGGCTAAACTTGAACCTGCAACCAGACCGCTATGAGCAGCGGCGTGTTACCACAATGTGGCATCGAAATCTGGATGGGCGACCGAGGTTGTAATTCTAGCTGGATAAACCAGCCCC